>NZ_RZQP01000469.1:0-1468 GCF_003998165.1 Mesorhizobium sp. M7A.F.Ca.US.007.01.2.1
GAACCTATGTGCTCGGCCAGCGCGCGAAGCCGGATTTTCCGGCTCCGGACGTCGGCGGCGAAGGCACGCGCTATATCGATGCGCCTAAAGGCAAGCTGCGTTTCGACAGCACCGCAGCACCTGATATCGGCCAGGGCGACATTGTCGCCGGTGTCCTGTCGCGCACGGCGCAGGACCATCCGCATGAGATTTCGAGCTACACCAGGGATTTCCCCGAACGATGGTACGAAGCCGGCGCCCGCTGGTTGGCGCGCAATTCCTTTCGCCCGGATGCCGACACCATCGTTCCCACGCTCGGCACCCATGCGGCGGTGATGGCGGCGATCGCGGCGCTCACCATGCCTGGCGACTATGTTGCCTTCGAGCACCTCACCTACTCGCAGGTTTCCCGCAGTGCCGGCTTGATCGGCAGGCGCACCGCGTTGGTGGCATCGGACGATGAAGGCATCGATCCGCAGGATTTCGAGCGCGTCTGCGCGCAAAAGCATCCCAAGATGATCTTCCTGATGCCGACGGCGCAGAATCCGACGCTGGCCACCTTGTCGGCGGCGCGCCGCGAAGCGATCGCCCATGTCGCACGCGAATACAATGTCGTCCTCATCGAGGACGACCTCTATGGCAATCTGACCGATGATCCGACGCCGTTGCTGGCCGAATATGCTCCTGAGAGGACCATTGTCGCGGGCGGCCTGTCGAAGTCGGTCGCAGCCGGTGTGCGCGGCGGCTGGCTTTCCTGCCCGCCCGCCTACCGCCACCGCATCCGCGTCGCCCACAAGATGATGACCGGCGGCATGCCCTTCCTGCTGGCGGAGGTGAATACAAGGCTGGTGCTGTCCGGTCAGGCGGATGAGATACGAAAGCGCAGCATCGCCGAAATCAGCGCCCGCATCGCCATCGTACGCGAGACTTTGGCCGGCTTCGCCTTCAAGTCGCATGACAGGGTGCCCTTTGTCTGGCTGACCCTGCCCGACCCCTGGCTTTCCGGCACCTTCAAGAACGCTTGCCTGGAGCACGGCGTGCTGATCGACGACGAGGACGAATTCAAGGCCGGCCGTTCCGAGCAGGTTTTCCATGGCGTCCGCTTCGGCGTTTCGCAGCCGAGACAGCGCGGGGATATCGCTGAAGGCGTTGCGGTGATCCGGCGACTTCTCGATGAAGGCCGCGCCGGCTACGACAGCTTCTCCTGACACTGCGTGGCTTTGTCCGGTTTTCCGTCGTTTTTCGTCAATCCATGGGTGTATCGGCCGCAAGGCTTGCGATAAGACGGGACTCAAAATCCCAACGTCCCGGATAAAAATCGCCGCCCATGACCATTTCCAATTCCGTGCCGATCACCCCCGAGCTCATTGCCTCACACGGGCTCAAGCCCGACGAGTATCAGCGCATTCTCGACCTCGTCGGGCGCGAGCCGAGCTTCACCGAACTCGGCATCTTCTCGGCGATGTGGAATGAGCACTGCTCCTACAAA
>NZ_RZQP01000046.1:0-19194 GCF_003998165.1 Mesorhizobium sp. M7A.F.Ca.US.007.01.2.1
GTTTCGATCGGCTTCATCTGCTGGTTCTGGCCGAAAGGCGAACCGGAGGACGAGGAATGAGGCACCGCCCCGTCGCCGACGTCAGTCACCTGCCCACATACGATTTCGGGTCAGCGAGTCCGATGTGGTGGGGAACCCTTGCCTTCATTGCCCTCGAGGCAACCGGTTTTGCCTTGGCGATAGGCACTTACTTCTATCTGGCCGTGCTGGCCCGGCATTGGCCCGTTGGGGCCCCTGCGCCAGATCTGCTGCCGGGGACGGCAGTGCTGGTTATTCTGGTTGCGAGCGTCGTGCCCAACCACATGATCGAGGTTTGGGCACGTCGCCAGGACCTGGCGAAAGTTCGCCTTGGCATGGTCGTCATGTCGATCGTCGGCATTCTTCCGCTGATCGTTCGCATCTGGGAATTTCCGGCTCTGCGGATTTCCTGGGATCAGAACGCTTACGGATCGATCGTCTGGTTCCTGCTCGGGCTGCATACGACGCACCTCCTTACCGATGTCGGCGACACGATCGTCCTGGCGGTTCTCATGTTCACGCAAAAAGGCAAGGCAGGCCGCCGCTTCAGCGACGTCTCGGACAACGCCTTCTACTGGGACTTCGTCGTCGTCTCATGGGTCGTGCTCTATCTTGTTATCTATTGGGCTCCGAGGATGTGAGATGCAGGCGATCCGTACCGGCGTTTCCTGGGCAGGCCTGGTCAGCGGACCAGTTGCGTGGGCAATAACGCTGCAGCTCGATTATTCGATTGCATCCTGGCAATGCCACGCCGGCTTTCGTCCCACTGCCTTGTTCTCGTTGACAGGCGCCGCTGTCGCCTTGGCAGGCGCGCTGCTGTCGTGGCACGCCGTTCATGACCGCGGACATGGTACGGTTCCGCCCCTGAAGGCGCGCACGCGCGCATTCCTTGCCAGGACTTCCGTGGGCATCGGGGCGCTGTTCACGCTCATCTTGCTGGCGCAACTGATGGCAGGGCTGATCTTCAGCGGGTGCGAACTGTGACAAGGTCAAAGACCCGGAGATTGGCCGTCCGCCGGTGCGCGCCTTGGCCTGCCGCGGGCATTCCATTCCCGGCCGTCACCTCCCGGGCGGTCGCGCTCGTCTTGGCATCGTTGGCGCTTTGCACTGAGCTGCGGGCGAGCGAAATCCAGAAGGGTGAATACCTTACCCGAGCGGCCGACTGCATCGGCTGCCACACGTCCAATCCGAGCCGCCCGTTCGCTGGAGGCTATCGCGTGCCGACACCCTTCGGCGACGTATACTCGACCAACATCACACCTGATCCCGACACGGGCATTGGACGCTACTCCGCGGACGAGTTCGTGCGGGCCGTGCAGAAAGGTATCAGGCGCGACGGAGCCGATCTCTATCCCGCCATGCCCTATGACAGCTTCGCCGCGATGAGCCGCGAGGACGTGCTTGCGATCCGGACCTACCTCCTGGCGCAGCCGCCGATCTCGCAGCCGCAGCCGCGAAACATCCTGCCTTTTCCATTCAACCAGCGCTGGACAGTTGCGCTGTGGAAGCTCGCGAACCTGCATACCGGCAGTTTCACGCCCGATCGGAACCGGACCGCCGCATGGAACAGGGGAGCCTACCTGGTCGAGGTGCTCGGCCACTGCGGTGCCTGCCACACGCCAAGGAATGCGACGTTCGGCATGGATGAAGACCACAAGCTTGCCGGCGGCACCGCCGGCATCTGGCAGGCCTTCAACATTACCAGCGACAAGATCGCAGGCGTCGGCGGCTGGAGCAACGAAGAGCTGTCTCGATTTCTCAAAACCGGCGCCGTTCCCGGGAAGGCTTATGCGGGCGGGCCGATGGCGGAAACGGTCATGAACAGCCTGCAACATCTTTCCGATGACGATATCCAGGCCATCGTCGCTTATCTCAGGGACGTGCCCGCCCAATCGGGAGACGAAAAGCAGCCGCGGTTCTCATGGGGTAACGCGGCCACGGCCGACGGCGATGCTGGAACCGAAGGGATGACGCAAGGCAGCGGGACCGCAGCCGGCGATGATCTCTATCGATCGCTCTGTTCGACGTGCCATGGGGCGAACGGAGGCGGATCGTCAGACGGATCCTATCCGTCCTTGACCCGCAACAGCACCCCCGGCGCGGCCACACCCGAGGATGTCGCCATGACCATCCTTGAAGGCGTCAAAGCTGGCGACGTGGCGGGGCGTAAGTCGATGGCGGCCTTCGGCGGCTGGCTGGACGATGGCCAGGTGGCAGCCCTTGCAAATTACGTCACCGCTCGGTTCGGAAATCCCGACGTCAGCGTTACCGCGGCCGATATACGCCAGATGCGGGCCGGCTCGACAACAGGCCAGACAATCATGGTTCTGGCGGCTCAATCACTTGTGGCGTGCGCCGCCGTGTTGATGCTTGGGCTGCTGCTTCTGCTGGCAAGGCGCCTGCGCCGTCGGACCAGTTCAGTGCGCCTCATGTCCGCGCATAGAGATAGGCGGTGATGTCGCGCGCCTCTTGAGGCGACAGATTTGTATTGGGCATGGCCGTGTTCGGGTCTACGTCCCGCGCTCTGCTGATCCAGCGCATCATCGCATCCGGGCTGGCTCGCGATGCCCCGATATATCCTCTTTCGACGACGCCCTGTAGGGAGGGACCGACGGTACCACGGGCGCCGGGCACCCCCGGGATTTCGTGACATCCGCCACAGCCGTTGCGGATCATGGCCGGGACGGCTCGTTGAGGGTCACCGCCGATCGCCTGCACAAGCGTGGTTTCTCGCAGACTGTTGCTGCGAACCGATCCGCTGGCGAAGACGGCAAAACCGATGGCGACAGCCGCCGATGCTCCTGCCAACCACCAGAATTGGGGCGGCGCTTGCTTGGCGGCCTGCCGGTTCATCTGCGCTTACCGCTCTCAGCGCTCAATGCTCTGCCGAAGCACTGGTCCGGCAACGGATTGAGGAGCCGGGTCATTTATTACAGTTCTGCACATTCGATGTTGTCGTGCCCGTCGCGGTGTTGTTGTCGATGTCGTTGCCTGCCGAATCTTTGCAGCGGTCAGTCATGCCACCTGATTTCGTTGTGGAATTTGTCGAGTTTGTAGTGCTCGGATCGGAAGGATTCACGGACGTTCCAGAGCCGGTGCCGCTGTTGCCGCCGGTATTTCCAGACGTAGCCCCGGTGCCGTCGTTCGAGCCCGAACCGCTGTTGGAGCCGGAACTGTTCGACTGTGCCACTGCCGATGTGGCCAATGTGAGCGCGAGCACAGCGGCGGACAGAAGTTTGACGATCATGGTGGATCTCCTGGTTGGGTGTACCGCCACCAAACCAATCCTTTCCTGATATGTTCCCGGCGAAATCGTGTTCAGCAAAATTCTTGTGAAACAGGTTTTGTGCCGGCACTGCAGACCGGCTAGCCGCGCGACGGCGGTCGATATAGGTGCGCCGCCTTGGCGTCGTCCGGCCGCGGAAGCAGCGCTGGCCGCATGCCCTCGCCTGAAGCATAGTTGCTCACTGGTGGCCGCTGCCCGCGTCCCCGACCAATGCCCGATCATCCCCGGATCGGAGACAGCTCAATCATCGCCATGAAAGTCATAGCAACGGGCCGAACACGAATATAGCCAGTAGAGCAAGAAAAATCACGGCGATAACTGCGATCGCCCACGTGACAATTCTTCTTGTCCCCCGTTGCTCCTGCTTACGAGAGATATTTTCAGCCACAGTACGAAATCCTTGCTGCAAAACTCAACCGACGACAAGGCTCAGCGCCCGCATGGTCCTGCCGGACTGTTGGGCCGCGTCCTGGAATGGCCACAGCCGGGGCTCACATGCCTACCAACCCTGCCGCCCGTACCAATCGTCGACATCGCGCCGCACGCGGTCCTTTTCGATGCCGTAACGCTCCTGGATCTTGCCTTCGAGTTGATCGCGCTTGCCGGCGATGCGGTCAAGGTCGTCATCGGTGAGTTTGCCCCACTGCTCCTTGACCTTGCCTTTCACCTGTTTCCAGTTTCCTTCCACGCGGTTCCAGTCCATGACACCGTTCTCCCTGTTTTGGAAAGGTCCGGAATAGGAAACGCAATCCAGTCAAGGATGTTCCTGGAAACAGCCAACGCGCTGCCCGATGCCGAATCGGTTGCCAGAAGTTATCGCCCCTTGCGGTCCCCGGAAGGCGATGGGTCGCTGCTCATTGCCCAGCAAGCTTGCAGTTGCTGGGATAGGTTTCGATGGTGATGGCATCGCCCGCCGGGGTTTTCGCGTTCCTATAGCTGCGTCTGATCTCGACGTTCACGTCCGGCACCGTCGGCTCGTTTCCCGGAAAGAGACCAACCGACACGCTTGCGTGGACGGCAATCGGAGACGTGCTCATTGCCACCTTGGACGCGCAGCCAAGCAGCGCAAGGGCCTGCGCATCCGCATCATCCTGGAGCTCCGGCTGCAGTGAATTCTCCACGCACGCCATGAGCGCCGCGGGGTCGGGCATCACTGAAGATGTTTCGCCTGAACCGTATATGGAGGTTGCCGTCACATCGGTCCCGTCGACGACGCCGGTCGTCAGGGTTTGCGCGGCGGGCAAAGTGAATGTGATATGTTCCGACGTCAGCGCCAGGTCGCCGCTGGCCCCGCCGGGATATGAAAGGGCGAGCGGTGCGGTCCAGCCCACGACCAACTTGTCTTCGCGCGCGCAGTCGATGGTGATGGATGCGGCGTCGGCGATGCGGGAAGCGCAGGCCAGCGCCATGAGCGCGCACAGCCCGGTGTGGCCAAATCTTTTGAAGTCGTGCACAGGCTTCATGATCCGAACCGGCTATTGCACGACAAGCTCGACGCGGCGGTTCTTGGCGCGCCCTTCGTCGGTGTCGTTGGATTCGATCGGGCGTGACAGGCCCGCCCCTTCGAATGAGAGCCGGGCGGGATCGATGCTGTAGCCGCCCACCAAGGCCGCGGACACATTGGCGGCGCGGCGGGTAGAGAGATCGAGATTATAGGCGGCGCTGCCCGCATTGTCGGTATGGCCAATGATCTTGAGGCGCAGCGCCGGCTTGTCGGTCAGCACCTTGGCGATCTCGTCCAAAGCCGGCTTCGATTCCGGCTTCACGGCGTCCTGGTTGTAATCGAACAGGATGCCATAGAGATTGACGCTGCCTTGCGAAGCGAGTGAATCCGACAGATCCTCGGGAGCCGCCGTCGCCACCTTTGCGGGATCCATGCCCTTGGCTTCCAGCACGCGCACGAAGACGACGGCCCCGTCCTTGTCCTCGCCGGCCATGGCGCTCACATAGATGGCACCTTCCGGCCGCTCGAGCTTGGCCAGGAGGTAGCGGACATGGTCGGCATAGGCGGTCGATATGCCATTGGTCGGATCGAGCTGTTCGCCCAGCAGGTAGAGGTCGCGCAGATTGCCGACCAGGCACTCCTGATCGGCGCAGGAGAAAAGGATGCTGAAGCCTTTCGCCTTGAGATCGGCCTCATAGCTGCTCGCGACCTCCAGCGAAGAACTGCCGGGCGGCAATTCATAGCGCAACTCGCTGGCTCTTCCCTGCTGCTTGAGCCATTCCGGCCCCGACCTGTCCTTCATGGCATTGCGCTCCAGCAGCGCGCCATAATCATGCGGTGACTGCAGGAACACCAGCTCATCGAAATCCTTCGCCTTGCAATAGGCGATCGTCGCGCCCTGGAAACGTCCGACGAACGGATTGTCGGTGCAGCCTTCGACATCTTCGGCCTGCGCCAGCAAAGAGGAGAGCGCCAGGCCAAGAGCCGTCAGGCCTATCCGAAGAATTCTAGTCCGGTACACATTCGTCTCCTTCGACATGCTGGCCTTGTCGGCACGGCACGCACCGGCCGTTCTCCAAGTGATCATTGTGCGAGCAGGTCTGCTCCTCCTCTTGCTCCACAGGGGGGAACTCGCTCTCGCGGCATTTGCCGCGGCGGAACTCCGTGCCTTCCGGGCAACCTCTCGCCTGGTTCTTCTTGCCCCTTCGGTCGCGCACGCATTCACCGTCCTGCCTATGGAAGCCGTCGGGGCATTCAAACCTTCTCTTCTTGCCTCTTCGGTCGCGCACACATTCGCCGTCTTCCTTGCGAAAGCCGTCCGGGCATCCGAACCTTATCTTTATCTCGAAGGCGAGCATCTGCGGCGCCTGATCGAGCTTGCCGTTTTTGCTTTCCGCTTTCTGGACGGAGCAAGGCGCTTCATAGCAGACGTCGGTCAGCGGGGCTCCGGCATGGAGTTCAGTGGGGTGAAAGATCGAAACACCCGCCATGGCCACCATGCCCGCCAGTGTCGCGAAGAACGAGGGTTTCACGGATGCAATCTCCCGATGTCATTTCACTTGGCTCAATTGACGCGATCGATGCACTGGCCACTGGATTCCCGCGTGCCGGTCGGACACACGCAGCCGGACGACGTGCTGACCTGGTCGCCTCTGCATTGCTGTTGTTGCGGTTGTGGTTGTGGTTGTGGTTGTGGCGCGGGGTTGTCGTTCGGGCACTTGCTATACCGGCCATAGACGACCGTGCCATCCGGACAGGTCTTCTTGCGGACAGGCCTGGTGCCCTGATCCGGCTGTTGTGGCTGCTGATTCTGGTCGCGGATCATGCGGCACCTGCCGCGCCCAAATTGATATCCCTCCGGGCAGCAGTTCGGATAGACCCCGACGGGCCGGTTGGCGGGACAAGATTGCTGTTCCTGCTGCTGATCGCGCACCGGGCGGCACCTGCCACGCCCAAATTGGTATCCTTCCGGACAGCAATTCGGATAGACCCCAACGGGCCGGTTGGCGGGACAAGATTGCTGTTCCTGCTGTTGATCGCGCATCGGACGGCACTTTCCGCGTCCAAACTGGTAGCGCTCTGGGCAGCAATTCGGATAGGCCCCGACAGGGCGGTCAGCGGGACAGAACCGTTGCCTTGCGCGATCGACGCAGACGCCGGTCGCGGCATCAAGCACCTGGCTCCGGCGGCACTTTACCTGGGCCGGCTGCGGGGAGCGGCATTTGCCATTGCGGTACTCGGTCCCTTGCGGACAGCAATTGGGATAGGCACCAACCGGCCGATCCGCGGGACAGATTCCTGGCTGCTGCTTGATCCTGTTGAGCACGCAGGCATTGCCCTCGGCATGGCTGCCGCGTTTGCAGGCGATGCACCGTCCGGTCCTTGCATCCTTCACAAGGCCGCTGCCGCACTTGACCTCTATGGGTGCCGTCTTCTGAGAACGGCATTTGCCATTACGATATTCCGTACCTTGCGGACAGCAATTGGGGTACGCCCCCATCGGCCGATCGGCGGGGCAGACCCTGGCCTGCACCTGCGGAGCCTGCTTGATCAAGCCAATTCCGCCGCTTCCTGGGCCGGCGGCCTCGCAGGCCTTGCCGGTCCATTTGGTGTTGGCGGGGCAGGCGCACAGGCCATTGCCGGCGAGGATCATGCCGAACTTGCAGGTGGCGGACGGGACGGCGAGGACCGGCGCCGCCTCGGGCGTGATCGGCTTCGAGGTGGAAGCGCCGCCGGTTCCGCTGCAGCTCTTGCCATCCCATCTGGTGTTGGGCGGACAGGCACAGATGCCATTGGCGAGCACCATGCCGCCTTGACAGGTCTGCACGGGCGGGGTCAGGGAAACCGTCTTGCAGGACTGATCATTGATGCCGGGCGTTCCGTCCGAGACGTCGGCGCAATTCGAGAACCGGCCTGCCGAGGCATCGCTCGGCAGGCGCACGACCATGTTGAAGTTGCGCGGGCCGAACTCGCTGCCTTCGGGGGCATCGAGATCGAGGCGCACGGGGCCGGGCGATGTGCAGGAGAACGGGATCTGCGTCGGCTGCGTCGCGCAGGGCAGTGGCGGCGTGATCGAGACGATCTGCGCCGAGGCAAGCCCCGTCAGTTTGTCGGAAATGGTGACCGGCGCGTTGTGGTCGATCGGCCCCGGATTGAACAGCCTGAGGGCGAAGTGGCAATCGCCGCCCAGGGTGCAGGATTGATCGCCGGTCTTGGTGACCTTGACGCTGAAGGGGTCGAGCTTGACCGACGCGCAGCCTTCATTGTCATTCGGATTGCTGTCAACCGGCGGTACTGTCGCGCATAAGGTGAGCGTATCGTTCTTCTTCCATGTCGCCCCGGCGATCACCACGGCATCGGCATCGAGGAATGTTTCCGGGGGCATCGACACGGCGCTCTGACACGCGACAGTCTGGGTGTCGCCATCCTTCTTGCTGCAGGCGCCGGTGCCTTTTACTGTGAGACCGGCATTGATGAACTGAACGATGCCATTCCGGACCTTGGCGTTGAATGGCGGCGGGCCGACGACCGTATCCGACCCATTGCTCTTCACGCTGACTCTGAAGCGGCACACCTCGTTGATGCCACACTCGCCAACGCCGTTCGGTTTGCCGTTGGGAGGGAGGACCTCGACCATCAGGTTAGCGCCCTTATGCACCTCGTCCTTGATGGTGACGCAGCGGCCGGCGAAATCCCTGTCGAACGGACTGGGCTTGGCGTTGGCGGCCGGATTATAGTCGATGCAGTTCGTGTAGGTCGGAGAAACCCTCGAGGTTTTGACCAGCACCCGGCCGCTGAGCGTTTCGCCGGGTTTCAGAACATTCGTGCCCTTGTTGGTCGAGATGCATCCGACGGTGCCATTGGTGGTCGAGCACGCGAAGTCGCCATCGACGGTCTCGATCGTGGTGTCGGTGATGGGCTTGAAATCCTCCTTGATGACAAAGGGGCCGGAAGCAGCGTCAGTTCCGACATTCTTCAGCAAAATTCCGAAGGCGCAACTCGGCACGCAAGAGGTGGCCGCGGTGAATTTCTGGGCCCTGAGCAGCGGGCCTTTGACCAGCGGAATGCTGGCGCATGTCTGTTCGCCGCCCGCGAACGAAGCGCAGGTCTTGATCGCAGTCGCATTCGTTCCGCTGCCGGGCTTGAACGTCATCGACACGGGCACAGTCTTGCCGGGCTGAATTTTCGCCGTCACCGCGGAGGTGCAGGTTACGTCATTGCCGTCCTTCTTGCAGGAGATCGGCGCGGTCACACCGGGGACACTTGCTGCCTCGCCGCCGCCCTCCATCGCGATGTTGGGGAAGGCGCTGCCGTCCGGCTGCGATAGATGGACGGTGAAGGAGAGCGGCCCATTGAACTCCGGCGCGTCGGCGGGATTGCTGACTGATGTCGTGAAGACGCATCCGCCGCCTATGTCCGAGCATTGCGCCACCGCCGGATTGTGCGCCAGCGCGAGGTTCTTGGGCTGTTCGGGCTGCGGCGCGGGCTGCAGCAGCCGGGCGGTGGCGCAGGACGGTGCAGCCGCGCCTTTCAGCGTGGCGCAGTTCTTCATTTCCTTGACCGCGCCGATGCCCTTGCCCAGATCGGCGGTGAGGGTGATGCTGACGGAGCTTTTCGCCGCGAGCGTGACCGCCGGGTTGGAGCAGATGAAACCCTGCCCCTGCCTGGCGCAGTTGAATTTGGGATCGGAGGCGGCCGAGACGGTGGCGCTGTTGAAGACGGCGCCGTCGCCGGTCACGTCGTCGGTGAATTCGACCGGTCCCTTGACCTCGGCATCGCTTGTGTTGGAAATCGTGACGTTGAAAACGCAGCGGTTTTCGACGCAGGTGGTGAATGTCTTCACCAGGCTGAGCGGCCCCGCGGTCGAGGCTTGCGGATCGACCTGGCCGCCGCCGCCCGGCGGATCGACCTCCTCGATGTTGACCACAGCGCATTGTTCCGGGGCCGGCTCCCGCACCTTGCCACCGCCACCAACGCCATCGCCCTCGTCCGCGCCGGGATCGGCTCCGCCGGCACCCGCATTCCCGTTGGCGGCAAGCTCAGCTTTGCAGGCGGCGAGCTTGTTCTGAAAGCTTCGTTCGACAGCAACCACGACCAAGGGTGAACGGACGCACATATCCATCACGGTCTTGGGGGTGAAGGAAATGGCGTTCTTGCAGTTCAGAGCCTTCATCTGGTCATTCAGGGCCACCGTGCTTTTGACGAGAGTGGGGCAAGTCAGTCTCACCTGCTTTTCGCGGGCACATTCCACATGCCTGTCGAAGCGAGCCTTGTTCTCCGCCTCAAGCATGGGATCAGCCGTGCTGGCGCGCGCCATGCAAAAATCGATATGTTTCTGGTTGTCCATCGACCAGCGAATTTCGGGACCAGTCGGCCTGCATCCCTCCTCGCCGAGTGTCTTTGCCGACAACATGGCCATGCCGGCATAGCCTTCGCAAAACCGGCTCGCTTTGCAGGTCCACCAACTGCCGTCGTTCCGAAACGTGTCGATGACACCTGCTCGATTGATGTGATCGCCCTGGACGCTCCCGTCAGCGGTGATGTCGCCTTTATAGAGACCGGTGTCGCCGGTGTTCCAGGTCACGTTCAAAGTGAACCTGGTGCCGGATATGGTGCCCCTGACCACGCCGCTAATGGCACCGCCACCATCCTTTGGGAAAAAAGAGGCCTGGCCGATGGCATTGCCGTTCGGATCGACTTCCATATGGTTAAATGAAATCTGCAAGCCGTTGCTTTGCATGACGACGAAGCCGTTCTTCTTCATCCCCCATTTCGTACAGTCTTTCGTAACGCTCGACACGCCGCCGATATTGCCGCCGGGATTGTCGATGAAATGCAGAAGGCCCTTGCCCTCGGCGAGCGATGCTGATCGGAAGGCCGCATAAGTAATCAGCGGGCGCCGGCTCATCGGTACCGTAAGCTCGGCCTTCTTCTGCGGCACCGCGGCCGGGGACGTCATCGCGCAATTCTTCACCGTCCTGGTGCCGGCTGGCAGTTCGAGGTCGAAGCGCAGCGAAACGCTTCTTGATTCCTTCGGCCCGAGCGCCGTGGCCGCATTGCCGAACGAACATTTGACCGGCGGGCCACCCTTCTCGCAGGCGAAGGGTGGGGGCAGAGCATCGTCGGAAAGCTTGGCGCCCGCGACATCGATCGTGTCGGTGAAGGGTATCGGACCGGGCACCGGCGCATCGGTGGTGTTGGTGAGCGTGATCTCGAAGGTGCACGGTCCTTTGAGCGGGCAGCTTGCCGGGCCTTTCTTCGAAATCACCACCGGCCCGGTCTGCACCGGCATGTCCGGATCGAGCGGCAAGGTGGCGCAGGCCGGCGCCGCCGGCTGTCCGCCGGCGTCTCCGTCCGGCGGGTTGCCGCCCGCCTCTGGCGCGCCAGGCTCTGGCAGCTTGTTGTTGAGGGGTTCGTCGAAGGCAATCGCGGCCGTCGCCTCGCCGGCCAGCGGTCCAAAGGTGACAGCGGCCTTGCTCTGCACGAAATCGGCTTCGCCACCTTCGGTCGTGTCGATGGTAAAGGCGATCTTCATGGAGCGGCTTTCGCCGGGAGCCAAGGTGAGCTCCGGCTGTTGGCAATCGAGCTCCCGCCCATCGGGCTTGCATTGCAGGCCGGCCGGCACATTCAGGCTGGTAGGGGAATTCTTCGCCTGGCTCTGAGTTCCGACCGACAGGGTCTGTATGACCCGGAAGGGTCCAGTGACTGCATTGGCGCTGGTGTTGGTAACCTTGACCTCGAACTCGCAGGTCCCAGCCTTGGGCGAGCAGCTCGCCGGCACGCCCGAGGCCTGCACCGCAAGACCGTTCGCGTTGCTGGCCGTCGGCGGCGGCAGCGCGGCCGGCTGTTGATTGTTCGCTTTCTGCTGATTGCCGGGAGGCGGCGTCCCGCCGGCGAGGACCGCGCAATTCCTGACCTCTTTCGTTTCCGGCGGGGTATTCGGCGCGAAGACAAGGCGCATATCGAGCTTGCCGTTGGCGGGCACCGGCCCCGGATGCGTACAGGTGAAGGGCGCCGCCTTGCTGCATTGCCAAGGTGCGTTGGGTTCGCCGGTCAGCGTCGCCTGGGGCGCCTCGATCTGCTCGTTGATCGTGATGGGACCTGGAACTTCTGGCCCGTCGTTGCTGACTTCGATGTTGAAGGCGCACCCGCCCTTGGGGGAGCATTTCGGCACGGTGCCCGTCTTGGTCAGCGTGAGCTTGCCGCGGGTCTGGCCGCCGTCACCTTCAACATCGGGAAAGCCGGTCCCGCCGCCGCCGTCGACATCCGGAAAGCCGGTCCCGCCGCCGCCGTCAACGCCTGGAAAGCCGGGCTGGCCGCCGCCGCCCTCGACACCGGGAAAGCCAGGTTGGCCGCCTCCCGGTATACCGGGAAACTGTTCGTCCGAGGCTACGGCTGGGAATCCGCTGCCGCCTTCGCATTGCGAGAGAACGGCAACGCCGCCGGCATGGCCGCGCGCCGCCGCATCATCCTGAGCCGGATCAAGGGCAACGAAGGCAGTTGGAACGTCTGCGCCGGCAGCAGCCTGAAACTGGCTTGCCGCACCAATCTGCAGACCATGGACAGGCTTTTGCCGATCCAGGACATCGCCGGAAGCAAGCAGCGTTCCGCCGCAGGCGGTGAGGTCGAGGCTGCCGTCGGGCTTGTAGGCATATTGCAGCGCCACGCCGCCGCTGGCATCGCGCCGCTCGATGGACTGACCAACGGGATAGGTGAGCGTATCCAGTTGCCAGGCCGATGCTGTTTGCGGATCGTCCGGGGCTTCGGGCGCATAGCGGATCACATCGGTGGGGCCGCCACTGACAAGTGCCGCAAAATCACCTGCATTCTGCACCGCATTGCGCAGCGCCAGGACCATGTCGCCGCTGTTGTCGAAGACTATCGCCGTGACCGTGCCGGGCTGCGAGGCGTCGACGCCGACCTCGATGCGGGCATCCTGCATGAAGGAGCCATCCTCGGCGAGGCCGACGGACCAGATTTCAGGACCTTCCGCGACAGCGTAATAGAGCCGCTTCCCGTGCACCGCCATGCCGTCGATCCGGCGCGCATTCTGCGTAAAACCCCAGGTCGACGGATTGGCCGCGTCGAAGTCCGGAGACGTGACGTCGAGCTGCTTTGCATCATCGGCGACGGCCTCCTTGCCCGCCAGCGGCCCGCCCTGCAGTCCATGATCGAACTGGCCGGCATCGGTGCCGGCAGTCGGGCCCTTGAGCTGATGAACTAGCCCGGTGTCAAGGTCGGAAACATAGAGCGAACGGCTCGCGGGATCGAAGGCAAGGCCGCCGATGCCGGGCCCGCTGTTGATCGCGCCTTCCTTGGAGAGCTCCGCATAGAGGCTGGCCTCGCCCGTCGCGCTGTCTATCTTCCAGATCGCCCCGGCGCCGCCAAAGGGGGCCTTGCCGAACAGACCCTCCATGAACTGGGCGCCGGGAGCCCCTCTCGTCAGCCGGTCGGGCTGTCCGTCGCCATCCTTGTCGGGGCCGACAATATAGAGGCCAAAGGCGGACGTGGCTGCCGCATAGAGGCCGGGCGTGCCGCGCTCGTCGGCCGGGAGCGTGTCGAAAACCAGCCCGAATACATGGCCGATATCCCCGGCCTTGAAGTCCTTGCGCAGAGGCAGATCAAGCTGCTGGCCGGCCAGCGGCGCGGCAACGAGGCTTCCGTCATAGATGCGCAGCGTGACCCCGTCGGGATCGATGACGGTCTTGGAGAGGGGATCCACGCCTGGCGGCAGCCCCTCGACCTGAAGCCTGACCCCGGCAAAGCCGGAGGCCGCGATATCGCCCGGCTTCAAAACATTCTGCGTCTGGGTGTCCTCGGCCGTCTGGGTGTCCTCGGCACGAGAGGCGGGGGGCATCGACAGCAATGCCACTGTGCCGACAAGCGATGCAATCGCCAGCCAAAACCCAAGGATGAGGAAGGAGCGCGCGAAAGGTAATGCTTTCGGCATTGCCGAGACCCCGACTTAGCGACTGTCCTTGCTCTTCCGGATCAACCGCGAGGAGTGTCGCCTCTCCCCCGCAAGGCACGGCATCGATCCAGAGCCGATGCTGAAAAATGCCGTTAAAAGCCAGGGTCGCCTAGTCATCATATGATGCTAAAATGAGCGCGAGGCAGGGGGCTGCACCAACTTCAGCACGCGGGCCACGAGGCCATGCTCGGCGATAAAGGCCTGGTAGTCCCGATAGATCGGGTCGGCGCTCAAATGCCGTTCCTCGGTCCTGGCGCGCAGGTAATAGACAAGATTGGCGGCGCCCAGCATCAGGCAGGATTGAACCGCCGTGAGCCAGCCCGCACCAGCGACGAACGGCACCGAGATCAGCCACCAGCAAAGATTCTTGCTCAGATAGGCCGGATGTTTCACCCAGCGATAGGGGCCGTTGGTGATGATTCCACGATGGGTGAGGTTGGAGAATCGCAGGCCGAAGGCCGCCGTCGACCAGACATAGATGAAAACCAAGAGCAGAATGGCGCTGCCCCATAGTACATAGAGCCAGGGATAGGGCGCCAGGACCTTGTCCCAATGGAGCTCGTCCAGTTCATATTGAATGTAGTGCCCCTGCGCGTCCACAAACGGCCGGTAGCAGATGAGGCAGATGGCCCAACCACCAATCGTCGGCTCGGTGCTCCTTATGTGACTGTCGATCACCCGCAACGTCAGCGTATAGGCAATCACCGCCAAGAGCACATCCAGAAGGTAGAAGACATCGATGAGCCGGGCGAAGACATCCCGGAAGTCCCACTGCGGGAACAGCGGCGCCGACCACAGCGCGCCGAGATCGTTATTGGCATAGACGAACATCAAGGGCAGGAAGAAAGCCTTCACGAGCCAACCCCGCGCGTGGGCGGCCAGCATGCTCCAGTTCGCCGGACGGTTCCCGGCGAGCAGCAGAGGAAGCTGCGCGTAGGCATCGAAGGGATCGCGCTGCCGGCGGTCGACATGGAGAATGTAGAAAGGCGAAGCGACAATGAGGCCCGGCAGCAGATACAGAGCGGCGTCCTTGAACGGCTGATAGAAGGCGTCGCCATATTCCGGCAGGAGGGCGTATAGCCCCGCAATGCACCCAATGGTCATCCAGAAGCCGACGAGCTTGTGAACAAGCCGCAGCGGATCGACAGGCCGGATCGCGTCCCGCGCCAGTTCCGTGGTGGGATTGAGCTGGACACGGTGGACGAGCAAGTCCACGGCCAGCATGACGGCGGCCGACAAGACCAACACGGCGAGCGTCTTGAGATGGGCAGCTTCAGTCCAGTCGCGCAAAAGCCATACGTTTGCGAGGGCCATGAGCACGCCTGCCATACCGGTCCACTGGCCGCTGGCCGAGCCGGGACATGCCGGGACCGGGGCGGCAGGGTTCTTTTCGCCGCCTTGGGCATGGACACTCTGGTCCACTGGAACATCCATACACGTCTGCCGCCGGACGTCCATTCGATCAAGTCCTGCCGAGCTGACTGAGCTGGATTATCCGCCGCCCAATCCACCCGATGTGCCGCCGCTGGTGTTGCCGGACGTACCACCGCTGGTGTTGCCGGACGTGCCACCACTGGTGTTGCCGGACGTGCCACCACTGGTGTTGCCGGACGTACCACCACTGGTGTTGCCGGACGTGCCACCACTGGTGTTGCCGGACGTACCACCACTGGTGTTGCCGGACGTACCACCGCTGGTGTTGCCGGACGTGCCACCACTGGTGTTGCCGGACGTACCACCACTGGTGTTGCCGGACGTGCCACCACTGGTGTTGCCGGACGTACCACCACTGGTGTTGCCGGACGTGCCACCACTGGTGTTGCCGGACGTGCCACCACTGGTGTTGCCGGACGTACCACCGCTGGTGTTGCCGGACGTACCACCGCTGGTGTTGCCGGACGTGCCACCACTGGTGTTGCCGGACGTACCACCACTGGTGTTGCCGGACGTATCACCACTGGTGTTGCCGGACGTGCTACCACTGGTGTTGCCGGACGTACCACCGCTGGTGTTGCCGGACGTACCACCACTGGTGTTGCCGGACGTACCACCACTGGTGTTGCCGGACGTACCGGAACTCTGTCCGGAAGTGCCCGATGTGCCGCCGGACGTACCGCCACTGGTGTTTCCGGGTGTGCCGGAACTCTGCCCGGAAGAGCCCGACGTGCCACCGCTCGTTCCGCCCGACGTGCCGCCACTGGTGTTGCCGGATGTGCCTGAGCCCTGCCCGGAAGAGCGTGGGCTCTGTCCGGAGGTACCCCATATGCCTGAGCTCGAGTGTCCAGACGAGCTGGAGGAGGAACGGAGCTTTTTGTGTTTTCCCGAATCCGTGACGAGCACAAAAAAGCGTGAACCTCCGCACCTTCCATGCTCCAGGGTGCCTGGGCAGCGATCATAGGTTGTCTTCGCTGTCGCTATGAATTGGGGAAAGCCCACGATCGCCACGGCCGCGGCCGCCGCCACTCCGATGAAATAGATCGCCGTCTTCATGAACGCCTCTTTGGCCATATTTCGGTGGAAGAGGTCCGGGCCCATCCGGGAACCACACCGGTCAACTCCAATGCAGAACATTGCCGGGAAGAGTGCGAGCCGCCTAGTCACCATATGATGCTAAAATGACTCGGATTCGGGGCCGCGATCGCGCTTGCGGAAAGCCCGTGCAAGTCGGACATCACGCGCAATCGCCTAGATCCGATAGCTCATTGCTGGAATGGATGTGCCGATTTCAAAAGCGCAACAAGCTGGCTTTGTTGATTCGTTCCCGTCTTGCGAAAGATACGGTTCAAATAAGTGCGCACGGTCGAGAATTGCAGGCCGGCTTCAGCCGCCGCCGCCTGCAGATTAAGGCCCTTGGCCAGCGCGGTGGCAAGCCGCACTTCCGCCGCCGTCAGGTCGAACAGGCCGGTCAATATGGTCGGCGAGGGCACCAGAGCGCTGGCGCTGATCGCGGTGGCGACAATGAGCAGATCGCAGCCGCCAAAGAGATCATGCGCGTCCCGCTTGAGCGGCAGGACATGCACCACGACCGGCGGAGGCAAGGCGCTGCGCAGCGGAATGGAGCGCGAAACGGGTTCGCCGTCGCGAGCCTGCACGGCCATCTGGAACAAACGGTTGCTTTCCGGATTGGCAAGGGCGATACCGCCGAACGCCGTCGCCACGAAGAGCGTCTTTTCCTGATCGAACAGCGTGTTCGTTGCCCTGACGCGACCATTGCCGGCGAGGACGGCCGCCGGAAGTCCGATCGTGGCCAAGGCATTCACCGTGCCGCGGGCGCGCTCCAGGCCCAGGCGCGTGGCCGCGAGGCTGGCGCGCGCCATGTCGGGTCGCAGGCGGTCGAGCAACGCAAAATGCTCCGGTTCGTGGGCGCCGTCTTCCAGGCCGTGAACATGCATTTCGAAGCCGTCGGGAATGCGGCAGGCAACCTCTGTCATCATGATCATCGCGCAGCGCTCGGATGCCAGGCTGTAGGCGCGGGCATCGACGAAAGACGCCACCGACAGCACCAGCCGTGCCAAGTCGGATCGTTGGCGATCCGATGGCACTAGCAGCGTCCCGCCGGTTCCCCGCATGACACCGTCCACCAACGAGCAAGCATCCACGACCAGCCGCTGCAGCTCCTGCGTATCCTGCACACCGGTGGCGACAATCGTGCCGTCCTTGAGAGTCAACGGACTGTCCCGCCGTGCCAGTATCGCTTCGGCGGCCTCGTTCATCTGCGCGATCTGGCAGTGACCGTTGACCAGAAGGACGCCGAAGGGCAGACGCGCGAACGCCGATGCCAGCGCCGAGGTGTTTTCAAGCCGCCGGCCGATCTGCCCGGCGCGCAGGACATGCGGCACGATCTTCTGCAACAGCTCGATGTCTTCCTTGCCAAACGCGTCCTGCCTCGGACCGCGATCGACACTCAAAATCCAGTGCGACCCGTTGGCGGCGATCAGGTTGCAGGCGAGCCCCTTATAGATGTCACGCGGCCTTAGCCAGTCCTGCCAGAGTTCGCTGCGGCGGAACGCCGGCTCATCAGGTGGCGGCGGCCAACGATAGACTTTGCCGACGGGCAAGGCCGCCGACGCCGCTGTCAGAGGATCGCGCATCAACGTGTCGATGGCCTTTTGCGAACTTAATTCCGGGTCGAGGTCGGATGCGACCGCCTTGGCCGTCCGCGGGCTGACGTGCAGGATGCACGCGCGCGAACCGCCGAACAGGTCACGCAGGCTGGTGACCGCGTCGAACCATCGTTCCTGGTCGTAGGCGGCTTCGTAGACCCTGCCAACAACGGCGGATACCGCTTCGGTGGTGACGTCAGCCATGGGGGGCCTTCGATCCTTCGAATGCTCACGTTTTCGTGAAGAAGCCTAACACATGGAAGCTCTCGCGCAAGTTGCACTGGTGCTGAGCCTGGGATGCCGCCCTCGTTTCCGGCCCATCGTCAATTAGCAAAAATGAAGGTGCCCCCCGGCTCTGGCCTTAGGGGTTCCCATTGACGCGTGCCGGCTTTTGCCGACGTGGATGGAAGCTTGGGCGGAGGCGCTGGCGTGACGGGCTTTGCGGGCTTTTCTTCCTGACCGCTTGGCGCTGGCGGCACGCTCTGCTCACGTTCACCGAAAGCCCATAGATCTTCCATTCGCCGTCTTCCGGCGCAAACAGGGGTGGTGTGTGGATGTTCTCCGCATTGCAATCTGTGCTTTTATGCGGTTCTTGGGGCGTGGAAAAGGAGAGCTTGATGCCTGAAATGCTGCTGGCAACGCTTTCCAACATTCGGACGGTTGAGGAAATGATCGTCGCCTTCCGGGATGAAGAGCATTGCCGGCGGCTCCTGGAAGGTGTGGTGTGCCGCCTCCGGGCCGCGCCGTGCAAGTCGGACATCACGTGCAATCGCCTAGATCCGATAACTCATTGCTGGAATGGATGTGCCGATTTCAAAAGCGCAACAAGCTGGCTTTGTTGATTCGTTCCCGTCTTGCGAAAGATACGGTTCAAATAAGTGCGCACGGTCGAGAATTGCAGGCCGGCTTCAGCCGCCGCCACCTGCAGGTTAAGGCCCTTGGCCAGCGCGGTGGCGAGCCGCACTTCCGCCGCCGTCAGGTCGAACAGGCCGGTCAATATGGTCGGCGAAGGCACCAGCGCGCTGGCGCTGATCGCGGTGGCGACAATGAGCAGATCGCAGCCGCCAAAGAGATCATGCGCGTCCCGCTTGAGCGGCAGGACATGCACCACGACCGGCGGAGGCAAGGCGCTGCGCAGCGGAATGGAGCGCGAAACGGGTTCGCCGTCGCGAGCCTGCACGGCCATCTGGAACAAACGGTTGCTTTCCGGATTGGCAAGGGCGATACCGCCGAACGCCGTCGCCACGAAGAGCGTCTTTTCCTGATCGAACAGCGTGTTCGTTGCCCTGACGCGACCATTGCCGGCGAGGACGGCCGCCGGAAGTCCGATCGTGGCCAAGGCATTCACCGTGCCGCGGGCGCGCTCCAGGCC
>NZ_RZQP01000046.1:19294-34942 GCF_003998165.1 Mesorhizobium sp. M7A.F.Ca.US.007.01.2.1
CGAAGAGCGTCTTTTCCTGATCGAACAGCGTGTTCGTTGCCCTGACGCGACCATTGCCGGCGAGGACGGCCGCCGGAAGTCCGATCGTGGCCAAGGCATTCACCGTGCCGCGGGCGCGCTCCAGGCCAAGGCGCGTGGCGGCAAGGCTGGCGCGCGCCATGTCGGGCCGCAAGCGGTCGAGCAATCCAAGATGCTCCGGTGCATAGGCGCCATCTTCCAGACCGCGCTGGAATACGAACATAACGAGCTCGCCGCTAGGCATCGGGATCGCCGCGCAGGTATTTGCCCCGAGCCCCAGTGTGCGCAACCGGATACGCACTGGATCGTCCCGAATTTCCTGCGGGGTCATGAAGCTGTCGACATCGATGAAGCTTGCCGGCCGCAGTTCGCTCATGCGCGTGGCGGCGGTGGAAAGCCGCAACGTCTCGTCTGCCGTGACTTCCTTCATCAGGCCCTGCAGGGACGGAATCGCCTTGCCACGGACAGGCAATCCATCGGCGAAAACAAAGAGTGCCCCACCCTTCGACGCCGCAGCACGGGTGACCCCCTCGAGAACGGCGGGCCATTTTTCTGAAATGAACGCTGCTTCATAAAGCGAGTCGACAATTTCCGTGAGCATGTGCCATATCTTCAGGCAGCGTATGTCTTGTGCTACATTGCACTTACACTAGCATAAATCCAGCCAAATTTGAAGTCTCCGGCAGCGAAACTTGCAGATTTGGAACACATCTGGCTCCATCCGGATCATAAGCTGCTGCCTTGAAGTAGTTTCGCATTCGGCTTGGGAGAATCCGCCTGATGATCGAACCGACGGCATCCTATAGGGCGAGGCCAGCCGAAACCACGTTGTTGCCGCCTAATCCCCCTACTCCCACTCGATTGTTCCAGGCGGCTTCGACGTCACGTCGTAGACGACGCGGTTGATGCCGCGGACTTCGTTGATGATGCGGGTGGCAGCAGCTCCCAGGAAGGCCATGTCGTAGTGGTAGAAATCCGCCGTCATGCCGTCGACCGAGGTGACGGCGCGCAGCGCGCAGACGAACTCGTAGGTGCGGCCGTCGCCCATCACGCCGACCGTCTGCACCGGCAGCAGCACGGCGAATGCCTGCCAGATGGCATCGTAGAGGCCGGCCTTGCGGATCTCGTCGAGATAGATGGCGTCGGCTTCGCGCAGGATCTCCAGCTTTTCGCGGGTGATGCCGCCGGGGCAGCGGATGGCGAGGCCCGGGCCGGGGAATGGATGGCGTCCGATGAAACTCTCGGGCAGGCCAAGCTCCTTGCCCAGCGCCCTGACCTCGTCCTTGAACAGTTCGCGCAGCGGCTCGACCAGCTGCATGTTCATGCGCGCCGGCAGGCCGCCGACATTGTGGTGCGACTTGATCGTCACCGACGGGCCGCCGGTGAAGGAGACACTTTCGATCACGTCGGGGTAGAGCGTGCCTTGCGCCAGGAATTCGGCGCCGCCGAGTTTCTTGGCCTCTTCCTCGAACACCTCGATGAACAGCCGGCCTATGGTCTTGCGTTTTTTCTCCGGATCCGACTCGCCCTCGAGGGCGTCGATGAAACGGTCCGACGCGTTGACCAGAATGAGCGGCAAATTGTAGTGCTCACGGAACATCGCCACCACGCCCGCGGCCTCGTCCTTGCGCATCAGGCCGTGGTCGACAAGGATGCAGGTCAGCTGGTCGCCGACCGCTTCGTGGATCAACAGCGCGGCAACGGAGGAATCGACGCCGCCCGACAGCGCGCAGATGACCTTGCCCTTGCCGACCTGCTTGCGGATCGCCTCGACCGCGTGCTCGCGGTAGGCGCGCATGGTCCAGTCGCCCTCGATGCCGGCGATGTTGTGGACGAAGTTCCTGAGCAGCCGGGCACCGTCGGGCGTATGCACCACCTCGGGGTGGAACATGATGCCGTACATCTTGCGCTCGATGTTGCCGAAGATGGCGAAGGGCGAGCCCTCCGATTTGCCGAACACCTCGAAGCCGTTGGGCAAGGAGATGACGCGGTCGCCATGGCTCATCCACACCTGGTGGCGCTGGCCGGGCGCCCACAGGCCCTCAAACAGCGGGCTGTCCTTCTGGATCTCGACGAAGGCGCGGCCGAATTCGCGATGGTCGGAGCTTTCGGCGACGCCGCCCATCTGCACGCACATGGCCATCTGGCCGTAACAGATGCCGAGCACCGGCACGCCGGCGTCGAAGACGATCTGCGGCGCGCGCGGACTGCCTATATCGCCGGTCGAAGCCGGGCCGCCGGACAGGATCACGGCTTTCGGATTGATGCGCTTGAATGCCGCTTCGGCCGACTGGAACGGCACGATCTCGGAAAACACGCCGGCCTCGCGGATGCGGCGGGCGATGAGCTGGGTGAACTGGCTGCCGAAATCGACAATCAGGACGGTATCGGGATGATTGGCTGTTTTCATGGCGAGCGTTTAGAGAAAGAAATGAGTCGACGCAATGGGTTGCGAGTTTCAGAGCGGTCTGGCGTCTTCATGCGGCGAATCTTTCAGAAGCGTGCCCAAACCGATGGCCTGTTCGAGCCGCATGACGGCCTCCGCCAGCTTCTCATCGATGACTTCAAGATATTCGGTCCAGTCGCCGACATGCCTGAGATCCGCCGCCCCGTCGGAAATGCCGCGCAGCCCGATCAGCGGAATGTCGAACAACTGGCAGGCGCGCAGGCAGGCGAAGGTCTCCATGTCGACCATGTCGGCGTTGACAGCATCATAGGCCGCACCGGTGATGATCGCGCCGCCGGTCGATAGCGTCGCCTGCTTGATATCAGGTATCTTGAAGGGCAATGGCACGGTCACCGGCAGGTCGAGGAAGGGTGTGGCACCCTTCTCGAAGCCGAGCGGCGAAGCGTCGATGTCACGGTAGCTGACCGAAACCGCCTGGTAGATTCCCGTCTGTTCCAGCGTCCGGCTGCCGGCTGAGCCGAGCGACACGACGAGGTCGGGCAGGGTTTTTTGCGACTTCAGCCAGGAGAGTTCAGCGCCTAGCCTGACGCCGGCCTCGACCGGACCGACACCTGTCATCAATGGCGTGAACAGCTGCTTGAGATGCGGACCGTATTCGGCCTGCGCCGCCATGACGAAGAGGACGTCCTTGCCCGACAGGCGGCGAATTTTATCGGTCATGATGATTTGCTCCTCTCCGCCCGATCATCTGCCTATCTGCGCCGCCGCTCGCCGGGACCCGCTGCCTCCGGCAGCTCCCGGCGTCCGTGGCCTTTCATCGTGCCACCGGCACGATGAATTCGCCTGCGGCGAACCGGCCCACTCACCCTTCTATGCCATCACGCCCGACCACCGTCATCATCGTTCCGGTCATGGTGGCGATCAGCTTGGCCTCGCCGTCGGCGGCAAAGGCGTAGGCCTGGCCGTCGGCAACGATGATGGTGCGGCCTGGCTTGGTCACCGAGCCGCGGAACAGGAAGCGCTCGCCCCTGCCCGGCGCCAGCAGGTTGACCTTGAACTCGATGGTCAGCACGCCGGAATTTTCCGGCATCAGCGAAAAGGCGGCATAGCCGCAGGCCGAGTCCAGCGCCGTCGAAATGACGCCGGCATGGAGGAAGCCGTGCTGCTGGGTGAGTGCCGCCGAATAAGGCATCTCGATCTCGATGATGCCGGGCGTCACCAGCGTCAGTTCGGCGCCGATCGTGGCCATCGCCTTCTGGCGCGCGAAGGAGGTCCTGACGCGATCCTCATAGTCGGGGGCGGGTACGATCTTTGCTGCCATGGCCGCTGCCTTCCTTTATGCGGATAAGCTTATTGCAGAGGCATGGACGGCAGGCAAATGCTTTTGCTGCACTGCACAATCGGCCTGGCCTGCCGGCTGGCGCCACGCATCCACCAGGAATTGGCGACATCCGATCGGATTCAGGCCGACCTGCGCAATGCACAGAAGTAAAACCCGTCGGTGCCGCTCAGCGCCGGCGACAGCGAGATGTCGCCTTTGGCGCCGATGCGCGCGGCTGCCGGATGGCCGGGAAAACGGCTGTCCCAGAGCTGGCGGTGGTCGACGGGAACAAACCCGCTGTTACGGTCCCGAAAGGCTGCGATCTGCTCGCCATTCTCCTCATCAAACACCGAGCAGGTGATGTAGACCAGCAGGCCGCCCGGTTTGACATAGGCTTTGGCTGCATCGAGGATCGCCGACTGTTCGCCCTTGCGGGTATCGAGCTGCCTCTGCGTCAGCCGCCATTTGGCGTCGGGGCGGCGCCGCCACGTGCCGCTGCCGGTGCAGGGCGCGTCGACCAGCACGATGTCCATGTGGTTGCCGAGCGGCGCGAGTTCCGTGGGCTTGGTGACCACCTGCACATTGCGGTTTTCCGAACGACGGATGCGGTCGAAGATCGGCGCCAGCCGTGCTTTCTCCGCATCGTGGGCAAAGATCTGGCCACGATTTTCCATCGAAGCCGACAGTGCCAGCGTCTTGCCGCCGGCGCCGGCGCAGAAATCCAGCACCTGCATGCCGGCTTCGGCCCCGGCAAGGGCGGCCGCGATCTGCGAGCCTTCGTCCTGGACCTCGAACCAGCCCTTCTGGAAGGCCGGTTCGGCCTGCACATTCGGGTGCCGGCCATCGCCGTCGATCGGCGGAATGCGGATGCCGTGCGGGGCGATTGCCGCGGGTTTCGCGCCGGTTCCCGTCAGTTCGGCCAGCACCTTGTCGCGGTTGGCCTGCAAGGTGTTGACCCTGAGGTCGAGCGGCGGGCGCGTCGCCAGTGCGGCGCCCTCGTCGGCCCAACTTGGGCCGAAGGCTCGCTCGAAAAGCGGCGCGCACCAATCGGGAACATCCGCCCGCACCGCGTCCGGCGCATCGGCGAGCCGACGGTCGGCGATGGCCTGAAGCTCGGCGGCGGTCAGCAGCGGCGGTGCGAACTTGTCACCATCCAGCGCGTCGTTGAGCGATTGTGCCGTCTGCCCCCATTCGAGCAGCAGGGCGCCGAAGCCAATGGCGCGCGGCGTGTCCTGCCCCAGCAGCCAGCCCGCGGAACGCTTGTGGCGCAAGGCGTCATAGACGATGTTGCCGATGGCCGCACGGTCGCCGCCGCCGGCGAAGCGATGCGACAGGCCCCAATCCTTCAGCGCGTCCGCCACCGGCCGGTGGCGCCGGCCGATGTCTTCCAGCACTTCGATGGCCGCAGCCAGCCTTCCGCCCAGTCGCATTGTCTTGTTCCGTCACGCAGAAAATTATTCCGGCCCTGCTCTAGAGCGCGCAACCGGCGCGCACAAGCAGGTCGGCCGGCACAACCGCTCTGCTTTCCAACTTTTCTGGTTGCGAATACTCTTCCGATTGTGATTCGCGGCGCGAAAAGGTGAACCGGCGGATCGACACGAGGAGAGGGCAATGAAGACTTATCTGGCGGAAGTTCTAGGCACATTTCTATTGGTGTTCATCGGTACGGCTTCTGTGGTGACGGGCGGCTTCGGCGGCGCGCTGCCGCTTGGCCAGGAAGGCATCGGTCTGGCGTTCGGCATCGGCCTCATCGCCGCGGCCTATGCGATCGGCCCCATTTCGGGCGCGCATCTCAATCCGGCGGTGACGCTCGGTGTCTTCCTTGCCGGCCGGCTGCCGGCCAAGGACGTCATCCCCTACTGGATCGCGCAGGTCATCGGCGGCGTCCTTGCTTCACTGGCGTTGTGGATCATCGTCTCCGGCCAGGTTGGCGGACACACCACCGGCTTCGGCGCCAATGGCTGGGATGTGACGAAATGGGGTGTCAGTTCGGCCTTCCTGTGGGAAGTGATCGGCACCTTCACCTTCGTCACCGTGATCCTTGGCGTCACGGCCGAAAAGCACTCGACGGCGTTCGCCGGACTGGTCATCGGCCTGACGCTGGCAGGGCTGCACTTCGCCATCATCCCGGTGACCGGCACGTCGCTCAACCCGGCCCGCTCGATCGGTCCGGCACTGTTTTCGGGAACTGCGGCGATCGGCCAGCTCTGGCTGTTCATCGTGGCACCGTTGATCGGCGGCGCCATTGCCGGCGTCGTCGCCAAGGCGCGCATCTTCGAGAAGGACTGAGCTTTTTTGGAAGGCTGAATATGCGAAGGCGCGGGCCATGGCCCGCGCTTTTTTTGTGGATCTTCTCTTGGGTGGATTCTCTTGCCGTCAAAGCACCCGCGACAGGAACTCGCGGGTTCGGGGCGATACCGGATTGGCAATCATCTCGCGCGGAGCGCCGCGTTCGATGATCACACCGCCATCCATGAAAACCAGCTGATCGCCGATCTCGCGGGCGAAGCCTACCTCGTGGGTGACCACGACCATCGTCATGCCGCTTTCGGCCAGATCGCGCATGACCTGCAGCACCTCGCCAACGAGTTCGGGGTCGAGCGCCGATGTCGGCTCATCGAAGAGCAGGACTTTCGGCTTCATCGCCATCGCGCGCGCGATGGCGACACGTTGCTGCTGGCCGCCGGACAGTTCCCTCGGATACCGGTCGACCTTGTCCAGGAGACCGACGCGCCGAAGCAGAACCTCCGCTTCGGCCTCTGCCTGGTCCGGGGGGATGCGCCGAACCTGCGTCGGCGCCTCAATCAAATTCTCCATCACGGTCATGTGGGAGAACAGGTTGAACGACTGAAACAGCATGCCGGTCTCGGCGCGCCGCCGGCAAAGCAGGTCGTCCTTGACCTCGTAGAGCTTGTCGTCCCTAAGGTCGTAGCCGACGAACTGACTGTCGACGAGCAGGATGCCGGCGCTGAGCTTCTCGAGATGGTTGATGCAGCGCAGGAATGTGCTCTTGCCGGAACCCGAAGGGCCGATGATGCAGGCGACCGATCCGACGGGTACGTCGAGATCGACACCCTTGAGAACCTCGAGCGGACCATAGGATTTGCGCACGCCGCGCGCGAAAACCATGGAGTCGGCTGGGACGCCGAAGCGGGCGCGATTTTCGTCCTTCACGTCGCTCATCGGGAAATGCCACGCAGGCTGATGATGTTGCGCAGGAAGCGCATCGTCACGGCATCGCGGCGCGTATCGCTGCGACCGAAATGTCGCTCGAGGAAATGCTGTCCCACCGACATGATGCTGACTACCGCGAGATACCAGAAGGCGACCACGATCAGAAGCGGGATCGTCTCGAAGGTGCGCGCATAGATGCTCTGCGCCGAATAGAACAGGTCGTCGACGGCGATGAATGTCACCAGCGACGTCATCTTCAGGAGGTTAATGGCCTCATTGCCGGTTGGCGGCAGTACGAAGCGCATCGCCTGCGGCAGCGTGATGCGCTTCAGGATCATGCGGTACGGCATGCCAAGCGCGCTCGCCGCCTCAGCCTGGCCCGACGGCACCGACTTGATGCCGGCCCGGATGATCTCGGCCATGTAGCCCGCCTCGCACAGGGAAAGGGCGACGACGGCAGAGAAGAACGGAGTCATGAAATCATTGGTGCGCACGGAAAACAGCGTGCCGACAAAGGGGATGGTCAACGAGACTTCGCGCACCAGCAGCGACAGGTTGAACCAGAAGATCAGCTGTATCAGGGCCGGTACGCCACGGAAAAACCAGACGTACAGACCCGCGAAGGCACGCAGCACCGGGCTTGGCGACACGCGCATGATGGCGATGACCGTGCCGACAACGATCGCCAATATCATGATCACCGCGGTGAGCATCAAGGTGTTGCCAAGGCCGCGCATGACAGAGGGATGCAGGAGGTAACTCACCACCGTAGGCCAGGCAAAGGCAGGGTTGCTGGCGAAGGCCCGGATGATCAGGAATGCCACCAGCAGGGCCAGCGCCGTGCCGACCCAGATGCCGTAGCGGCGCTGCGGCATGACGGTCAGGCGCGAAACCGCCTCGGCGACGCCCGGCTCGATGCGTATCTCGTTTGGGTGGGCCGCGCCCATCGCTGCTTCTCCTGGTCTTGATCCGGAAGCGGCGCCCGGCACGAGACCGGACGCCGACAACCGCTATCGCATCAGCCCCAAATGATTTCGGAAAGCATGATCAAAGTTTTAGAACAAAGTGCGTCCGACTGGACAAAACTTTGTCAGTCGGCGCGCAACGCCTCCATGCTGCCGACGAAATAGGGCTCCTTGATCGCGTAGGCGCCCATGCCGTATTTGTCGAGAATAGCCTTGTAGGTGCCGTTCTTGAACAGCTCGGAGAGTGCGCCCACCATCATATCGGCGGTCTCCTTGTCGTCCTTGGCGATCGCCATGCCGAGCGGCGCGACTTCATAGAGGGTCGGCAGCACCACGAGCTGGCCCTTGCTGGTGACCTCGAAATAGCTCGAGGCGGTCGCATCGTCCATGCGGGCGTCGACGCGGTCGGACAGCACCGCCTGGACGATATCCGTCGACGAGTTGAAGACCGATTTTTCGATGGCTGCCTGGCCCTTGCCGGTGCAATCCGTGCTCAGCTTGTCGACCAGGAAATCCGATGCGCTGCCTGCCGAAACGCCGATCCGCTTGCCGCAGAGCGGGGTGTCGCCGCTGAAACTCGCCTTCTTGTCCGGCGCCGTCGAAACAGCCAGGCCGGCCTTCAGGAACATGACGAAATCGACCTGCTTGAGCCGCTCCGGCGTGGCGGAGAAGGTCTCCCAAGCGACCTTGAAACGGCCGGCCGCCAGGCCCGGTATCATCGAGGGGAAAGGTGTGCGCGCCACGTCCAGCTTGGCGCCGACCAGCTTGGCCACCTCACCGGCCAGTTCTATGATAATCCCGGTCTGTTTGCCGTCGGCGTCGAGATACTCGAAAGGCGCATAGTCCAGCGTGTTGGCGACGGTCAGCATGCCGGTCTGCTGAACCTCGGCCGATTTCGTCACCTTGGCGGCGCCTGAAGGTCCGCTCCAGGCTATGGCAAGTGCGGCCAGCGCCAAACCTGCCATCTGTAAATGTGCTCTCATTTTCGTTCCCCTTTTTTGATTACAACGGTTCCTGCAGTCTGCTCTCCAATCAGGGCCTCGCGTCCTCATCGGCCCAGCCAAGCATTGATCCGTCTATGTACCGGCTGCTTCCGCAGCCCTTTTCTTGCGGTAATGGTAGTTCTTGTCGATGCGCTCCATCAGATAGTCGCCGTAGAGCACCGGCTCATATTTCGGCTGGCTACCGGCCGGCACGCAGACCGGCAGCGCCTCGATCGTTTCATCCATGGACGGGTCGAAGAAGAAGGGCTGGGAATAGCGCTCGCGCCCCGACCGGTTGATGACGCGATGCGGCGTCGAGACGAACTGGTCGTTCGACCAGCGCGCCAGGATGTCGCCCACATTCATCACGAAGGAGTCGGGGACCGGAGGCGCGGGAACCCATTCGCCCGCCTTGTTCTTGACTTCCAGGCCGCCGACATTGTCCTGCGCCAGCAGTGTAATGAAGCCGTAATCGGTGTGAGGGGCCGAACCGAATAGCCCCTCCTCATGCGGCTGCGTCGGGTAGTGCAGCAACCGCAGGAAGGTTGTCGGCTGATCGAAATAACGGTCGAGACTGTCGGTCGGAAGTCCAAGCGAAAGAGCGATGGCGCCGACCATTTTGCGGGCCAGTGTGCTCATCTCATCGACATAGCGTTCAATCGTCGGCCTGAAACCAGGAAGCGTTGCCTCGTCCGGCCACTGGTTGGGACCCTGCAGCGGCTTGTCGGCCAATGTCCTGGGGTCGTCAGCCTCGACCTCGTGCATGAAGAAGATCGATTCGCTCTGGTTCGGCTTGCTTACTGTCGCCACCGACGACGTCACGATCGTCGAGCCGGCAAAGGGCAGGTAGCCGCGGAAATTCCTGTCGATCTTCAGCGCCAGTTTCTGCTCCTCGGGCAGAGCGAAGAAGCGCTTGCTGGCTTCGCGAACCGCTTCGACGTCGGCACGCGGGATCGGATGCCCGACGACATAGAGGAAGCCGATCGTCTCGAGATGGCGGCGCAGTGTCGCCGCCGTCGCGGCGATCGCTTCCTGGTCATCGCCATAGAGCGCCGACACATCAATGATCGGAATTTCGGAAAAGTCGCCGCGTGCGTCCATTCGAACACCTTGTCTTGAACATAAGATACAGTACTGTATTTCTACACATCCAAATCGCCTCAGCAATAGGCTTTCGAGCACAACGGGAAAAACGCGGCACAATGGCACCACGCAAGATAATCATCGACACCGACCCAGGTCAGGATGACGCGTTCGCGATCCTTTTCGCGCTAGGCTCGCCAGCCGAACTCGAGGTAGTCGGCATCACGACAGTCGGCGGCAACGTGCCGCTTGCCCTAACGTCGAAGAATGCGCTCAAGGTCGTGGAACTTGCCGGACGACCCGATGTGCCGGTCTATGCCGGCTGCCCGGCGCCGATGGTGCGCAAGCTGATCACGGCCGAGTATGTTCACGGCGAAACGGGCCTCGACGGCGCCGATCTGCCCGAACCCGTCACACCGCTGCAGAGCGAGCACGCAGTCAATTACCTGGTGCGCACGATCATGGATGCGCCGGAAGGCGCGTTGACCGTCTGCACGCTCGGGCCGATGACCAACCTGGCCATGGCCATGACCATGGAACCGAAAATCGTCCCTCGGCTGCGCGAAGTCGTGCTGATGGGCGGCGGCTTTTTCCAGGGCGGCAATGCCACGCCTGCCGCGGAGTTCAACATCTTTGTCGATCCGCACGCCGCGCACAAAGTGTTCGACAGCGGCGTCCCGGTGACGATGGCCGGCATCGACTGCACCTACACTGCCCTGATGACGCCTGAATGGCTCGACGCCCTGCGCGCCACCGGCCGTCGCGCGGCGATCGAGGCCGCCAACATGGCCGACTTCTATCGCCAATACGGCACCCACAAATTCGCGACGTCGGCGCGTCCCATCCACGATGCGTGCGTCACTGGTTACCTTCTGGCCCCCGGGATCTACGAGCAGCGCCAGTGCGCCGTGACGGTCGATATCGTCTCGCCCGAGACCATAGGCATGACCGTCGTCGACTGGTGGCACGTCACTGGCCGCCGCAAGAACTGCAACGTGCTGCGCCGGATCGATCCGGCGCCGTTCTTCACGCTGATGCTGGAGCGGATCAGTGCACTGCCCTGAAAATGCGTATCCGGCGATAGACGGTGACACGGAGAATTGCGAAGCAGTCACGGGGCGGTTCGATAGGCGAATCGGCCATGCGCGTTGCGCGCGGCGACGAAGGTCTCGAATTTCATGAACGGGAAAGGCGCGCTGGCGAAAACGAAACGACCGCCTCGACCGGCGGTGCGATCAAAAGCGGCGCGGCAGACGCTCAGCCGTGAGGCCTGGATTGCGGCGGCGCGCAAGGTGCTGGAAAAGCGCGGCATCGGCGAGGTCAAGATCGACCGCCTGGCGCAGCAGTTGAAGGTCACGCGGGGCAGCTTCTATTTCCATTTTGCCAGCCTGGCGGACCTTCGCGGCGGCCTCTTGCAGGAATGGCGAAACAGCAATTGCGCGCCGTTCTGGGCGATGCGCGAGATCCACGACATAGACGGCCTGCAGTTCTTCACCGACATCGTGCATGTCTGGGTGGGTGAAGCCCCTTTCAGCCCGCTGCTTGACCTGGCTGTTCGCGATTGGTCACGGACATCGAAAAAGCTCGCTCAGGAAGTCAAGGACATCGACGATCTGCGCATCGCGCTGCTCATCCGGGCGTTCCGCGCCATGGGCTATTCGGAAGACGAGAGCATCGTGCGGGCGCGCATCACCTATTTCCACCAGATCGGCCAGTACGCACTGTCCTTCAAGGAAGACCCGGCCGTGCGCCGCCGCTACCAGCCACTGTTCGGAGAAGTGCTGCTCGGACCGCTCGTTCAAGAACCCGGCACGGCGCCGAAGTCGACGGAGATGCGGGCCGATCGTCGTTAGGACCTCTGGCTGGAAACAGTCGTGCCATCTGGAACGGGTCGGGCCGCGTTGTGGCGAGGAGCAGCACCTGTCGCAAAATCGCCATAGGCGGCAGTAAACCTCGAAGCCATTGTCCTTCAATCTCCGGAACCGTGCTAGAGAGCGCTACCGATTGAATAGCGCCTGCTGGTTCGAGGTCCCATTGACAAAACGGCTATCGGATTTCGACGTTGGCTTGCTGCTGACACTCGATGCGCTGTTGAAGCACCAGAACGTCACCCATGCGGCGGCGAGATTGAACATTACCCAATCGGCCTTGTCGGCCCGCCTGACGCGGCTGCGTCAATTGCTGAACGCCCCTGGCACTTGAGCCCGAACTCGTCCGGCTGCTCGGTTGAGCGATTTCGTGAATACTGCTCATCTGTTCGACCCGCCACAAGCAAACGTGTCTATCGCATTGCCGCAACGGACAATCCGGCAGCGATCCTGGCTCCGGACCTCATTCCGCGGTTCAAATCCCAAGCTCCCAACGCAAAGGTCGCCTTTACGGTGCCCGACAAGCCGAGGATCGTCGAGCACCTGGAGCAGGGCGACATCGATCTCTTCATCGGAGCCGCGGAAGACGTTCGAGTGGCCTGATCAGGCAGAAACTGTTCGAAGAGGAATTCGTCACCGCCCAGGGGCACGGCCATCCGCGCGGCAAGGGACCGATCACCCTGGACGAATTCTGTGCCCTCGACCATCTGCTCATTTCGACGATGCAGCGCCATGGCGGCGTGGACGCCCCACCGATGTTGGATGCCAATCGGGGTTTACAGCCGACGTCAGCCATTGCCCAGCCGCAGCGCGAGCCAGCCCTCAAGCGCCAACCTGAGCCAGAGTTCATGGTACAAATATAAGAAATATGTATGTAAGAAATACCACGATATGGACAGCGCCCGTCAAGAATGTTGTTCTTTCAGTACTAAAGCTCACATTGCATATGAAGAGCGCTAAAATCAAAAGCACTGTGTCAGTCGCTGGAAGCCCCAGGGTTAACCCTCTGCCCGTCAGCAGGCTGGCGGCTGCGACCGCCGGTATTGTCAAACCGATTGTGGCGCAAGCGGAACCCATCGCGACATTCAAACCGCGTTGCAGCTCATTGTTGAGTGAAGCGCGAACCGCCGAAATGGCCTCCGGCATCAACACCAGCCCGGCGATCATTGCCCCCACAATGCTGTCAGCCTGGGTCACCTGGTAGGCAACGAGCGTATCTTCGACGCTTGCCGCGACCTGCTCGGCGAGCATGACAATGCCGATCAGCCCGATCAAAAGCAGCAATGCGCCGGCAAAGACGCTTTCGTGAGGAGCAGTCCGCAGCGAAACGCCGTGGGCCTGCCCTTCGACAAAGTCTTCCCGGTGGCGGACAGTCTGCGCGAACACAAAACTTGCATAAAGCAGCACCGAAAGCACGCTCACAAAGCCAAGTTGAGCTGCCGAAAATGTGCCCGGCCCCGTAGCTTGTGTGTAGGTCGGCAGAATAAGCGTCATGATGGTCAGCGCGATCAGAACCGCCAAATATGCGCTGGTCCCTTGTCGAACAATTGCCTGCTTGCGATGGCGCCAGCCGCCAAGCGCAAGACAGGTGCCGACGACGCCGGTAGATGCAATCATCACCGTTGAAAAGACGGACTCACGTGCAAGCGTCGGGTTGTTCTCTCCATGCAGCATCATGGAAACGATGATCGACACCTCGATTGCCGTCACGGCAAAAGTCAGCACCAATGTGCCGTAGGGCTCTCCTACACGCCGAGCCACAGCCTCGGCGTGGTCGAGCACCACGAAAATGGTGGTGAACATGATCGCACTCGAAAGCGCTCCGACGAGTATCCTGACGCCCAGCGAACCTTCGTCCGCCGACAGCCCGCCGGCCCTGACGGCGACAGCCATCACCAAGGCGGCCAGCGGCATCGCATATGAAGTCACCGAACGTCCGAAACCGCTCATGCAAGCCCCTGCACGCTGCTGCGAACCGTGGCTGCATTCGCGCACCGACAGATCGAAGCGTTCACCCGTTCACGCCGTCTTCTGCGCCACCAGTCCCAGCTCCTCCACCATCGCCTCGCGCATCAGGAACTTCTGCGGCTTGCCGGTCACCGTCATCGGCAATTCGGTGCGGAAGCGGATGTGGCGGGGGATCTTGTAATGGGCGATCTGGCCGGCGCAGAAGTTTCTGACCTCCTGCTCGGTGGCGATCTGGCCGGGCTTGAGCACGATCCAGGCGCACAGCTCCTCGCCATATTTGGCGTCGGGAATGCCGAACACCTGCACCTCCTTGACCTTTGGATGGCGGTAGAGGAATTCCTCGACCTCCCTGGGATAGACGTTCTCGCCGCCGCGGATGACCATGTCCTTGACCCGGCCGACGATGTTGCAATAGCCCTCGGCGTCGATGGTGGCGAGGTCGCCGGTGTGCATCCAGCCGTCGGCGTCGATCGCCTCGCGGGTCTTGTCGTCGTCGTCCCAGTAGCCCTTCATCACCGAATAGCCGCGCGTGCAAAGCTCGCCCGGTACGCCGACCGCAACTGTAGCGCCATCGGCATCGACCGCCTTGACCTCGACATGGGGGTGGATGCGCCCGACGGTCGAGACGCGCTTTTCCAGGGGGTCGTCGACGCCGCTCTGGAACGACACCGGGCTGGTCTCGGTCATGCCGTAGGCGATGGTCACCTGTTCCATATGCATCAGCGACACCACCTTTTTCATCACCTCGATCGGGCATGGCGAACCGGCCATGATGCCGGTGCGCAGGCTGGAGAGATCGAAGGCGGAAAAATCCGGATGATCCAGCAGAGCAACGAACATGGTCGGTACGCCATAGAGCCCGGTGCAGCGTTCCTGAGCCACAGCCTTCAGCGTGGCGCCGGCGTCGAACCCTTCTCCCGGGAAAACCATGGTGGCGCCTTTCGAGACGCAACCCATCGTGCCCATCGACATGCCGAAGCAGTGGTAGAGCGGCACCGGTATGCAGAGCCGGTCGTCGGCGGTCAGCTTGATCGCCGAAGTGACGAAATTGCCGTTGTTGACGATGTTGCCGTGGGTCAGCGTCGCGCCCTTGGGGGCTCCCGTGGTGCCTGAGGTGAACTGGATGTTGATGGCTTCGCCCGGCTTCAGCTTCTCCGAGATGCGGTCGAGGCTGTCATGCTCGTCACGCCCGGCCATGGCCAGCACATCACCGAAATTGAACATGCCGGGCGAGTTCTCGTCACCCATGCGGATGACGATCTTCAACGCCGGCAGTTTTTGTGCCTTGAGCTTGCCCGGCGTGGCCTTGGCGATCTCGGGTGCCAGCGTCTCGATCATGCCGAGATAATCTGACGTCTTGAACCTGGCAGCGGTGACCAGCGCCTTGCAGCCGACCTTGTTCAGCGCATAGTCGAGCTCGGTCAACCGATAGGCCGGGTTGATGTTGACCAGGATCAGGCCGATGCGGGCGGTGGCGAACTGCGTCACCAGCCATTCCCAGCGGTTGGGCGACCAGATGCCGACGCGATCGCCCTTTGCCAGGCCCAGTGCCAGGAAGCCGGCGGCCAGCGCATCCACCGTGTCCGAAAGTTCGCTCCAGGTGAAGCGCTTGTTCTGGTCGACGAAGACGGCGGCGTCGAGCGTGCCATATTTGCTGACCGTGTCGGAAAACAGTGCGGGGATGGTGTTGTCGAGCAGCGGCACGCTGCGTTCGCCAGAGACATGCGCCCTACCATCGACGGGTGCGACGAAGACACCGCCCGCTCGCGCTCCGCGTCCGCGCAGATTGCTGGCATTCTTCAGCTCGTCGAGATTGACCGGCATCGCTCTCTCCTCCCGGGATTGGCCGAGCCTATCAGCC
>NZ_RZQP01000470.1:0-1462 GCF_003998165.1 Mesorhizobium sp. M7A.F.Ca.US.007.01.2.1
GTTCTTGACGACGACCTCGCTAACCAGTTGCCTGAGTCGCTTTGCGGTCGCTTGCGGTGTTGCATCGCCAAACAGCATCTGCTCGTCGGGGAAAGTCGGCAATGCGATGTCGGTGGCGGCAAGGGCTTCGACGATCGCTGCCTGTGCATCCTCGCGATTGCGCCAAAGCCGCGGCCGGTAGTTGGGATCGAAGGCGACAAGTGAACCGGCCGAGCGCGCCTTGGCGACAGCCGCCAGCAATACGGCGCGCGCGGCCTCATCCAGAATTGCCAAAGTGATTCCGGAAAAATAGACAAGCGCCTGATTTACCAGGTTTTCCGACAATGCAACCGGGTCTGAGGCGAGCTGCCGCGCGGCGGCGTCGCCGCGCCAGTAGGTGAAGGAACGCTCGGCCCCGGTCAGCGTGATGGCATAGAGGCCAGGCCGTGCGCCCGCTATGATCGGGCTGGAGCCGATGCCGATGCCGTTCTGGCCTAAGAAATCGATCTGGGCTTGCGAGAACGGATCGTCGCCGAAGGCCGAGACATAGGTTGCCGGCCGCTCAGTGCTCAGCGCGTGCAGCGCCCACAGCGTGTTGAACGTGTCGCCGGCAAAGCCCATGCGCCAGTTCGGTCCGGTCTGGCCCGACAGTTCGAGCATGCATTCGCCGATCGAGGCGACGCCGGTTCCCGCCATCTACAATCCTCCAGTGCTTCCCGGTGCTGTAGCTTTTTGCCATCGGCAGCGCCATGCTTGGCAAGCAGGGTTTTTTCCGCCACAGCGTTTTCCCACAGGCTGGCGGGATGCGATCCGTTCGGCAGAGCGTTGTCTGCAGAAGAGGAACCGGTTTGGCATCGATATGGCGTTATCTTCTGGCGGGTCTTGGTCTGGCTGCCTTGCTGGTCGGCATTCTCGCGGTCGTCTTCCTGACGGCGCCGCGTTCGTCGCTGCCAGCCGGCCCGGATGTCGCGCGGACGAAGAAAACCGACAACGGGCTGTACGTGGCGAGTTTCGTGCCGGAACGGGGCGTGGTGCGGCAGGGCGAACTGGAATCCTGGCTGCTGACCCTGAAGACAAAGACAGGGGCTTCGGTGGAGCGCGCCGCGATCGCCATCTCCGGCGGCATGCCGCAACACAATCACGGCCTGCCGACCAGCCCGCAGGTCACCGATTACCTGGGCGAAGGCCGTTACCGCATCGAGGGGCTGAAATTCACCATGAGCGGCTGGTGGCAACTTCGTTTCGCCATCTCATCCGGCGCCGGCTCCGATACCGTACTGTTCAACGTGGTGCTGTGAGCGATCGATGAAGCGCCTTTTCCGCTTTCTGGCGCTGATGGTCGCCGTCGTCCTCGTGGGCTGCGGCAAGCCTGATTTTTCCGACGCAGAAAAGAAGACTATCGCTTCGCTGGCGCTGTCGTCGCTGCCGGCGCTCAAGGCCGACACCACCAATCGTTTTGCCGACGTGCCGGCCGCCGCCGCAC
>NZ_RZQP01000471.1:0-1456 GCF_003998165.1 Mesorhizobium sp. M7A.F.Ca.US.007.01.2.1
ATGCATTTGAGGTCGTGGACAGAGAATAATTCAAATTGTTGGAAGCGTCGATGGACTGGAATTTGAAACGCTGGCAGGACAGAGGGGGGCGCCACGGATCGCGGCGGTCCTTGTTCTGCAACTACTTACTTCGTCTTCTGCAACTACTTCGTCGCCCCCGAGACCACCGGCAGATCCCGCGCAAACTTATCAATCTCCGCCCACGGATCGCCCGACGGCGACGAATAATTCAGATCCTGCGGCGCATCGATGGATTCGAGGTCGCTCCAGCTGACCGGCGTCGAGGCCGGCAGATTGGTGCGGGCGCGCAAGGAGTAAGGTGCTGCGGAGGTGTGGCCGCGCGCATTGCGGTGGTAGTCGATGAAGATGCGCTTCTTGCGGTTGTCCTTGCCCATGGTGGTGGTGAAAGTATCAGGCGCCGTTGTCGCCAGATGCGTGGCGATAGCGCTGGTTGCCTGGTGCAGTTTCTTCCAGTTCTGCTTGCCTGTCACAGGCACCGTGATGTGGATGCCGCTGCCGCCGGAGGTCTTGGCGAACGGCACCAGCCCCAGGCGCCCCAATTCGTCCTTGATGTGCACGGCGGCCTCGACCACCTCGCGCCAGGCGATCCCTTCTCCCGGATCGAGGTCGAGGACGATCTGGTCGGGTCTGTCGAGGCTGGCGCGGTGGGTGCCCCAAGTGTGGAACTCGACGACGCCGAACTGCGCCAGCGCCAGATACCCTTTCGCGCCTTCGACCGAGAGATAGGATTTGGTTTCGCCCTCGGAATTTGTCGCCTCGAATGTCACCACCGAGGGCGGCATGCCGGTGAAGGCGTGGCGCTGGAAGAAGCAATCCTTCGGCAGGCCGGTCGGGCAGCGCACCAGCGACACCGGCCGGCCGAGAATGTGCGGCAGCATGAAATCGCCGACCAGCGCGTAATAGACGGCGATGTCGAGCTTGGTCGGGCCGGTCTTGCCGAACAGCCGGCGCGTCGGGTTGGTCACCCAGATGGTGGCAAGGTCAGCCTCGGCGATCAGCCGCTTGCGTGTCGAGGATACCGGCGTCGACAGGCCGACATCCCTCAAACCGCGGAAGACGCCGTGGCGCAGTGCGTTGTCCGCTGTGCGGTTGGCGTAGTGGATGCGCGCCGACAGCAGCGGCCGCACCCAGTTCATCTCGCGCATGATCTCGCGCGGAACGCCCTCGGGCGCGGTGGCGCCTTCCCGCAGCGGCTCCAGCCTGGCGAGCAATTCACCGGCGGTGGCGGCATCGAAACCGGTGCCGACCTTGCCGCGATAATGCAATTCACCATCCTCGAACTCTGCCATTCCGAGCGCCGCCAGCCCTTCGGCCGCATCGGAGATAGTGAAGCCGGCGATGACGAAGTCGTCCGACAGCAGCGCCTTGGTCTTGGTCCAGCTTTTGCTTCGGCCGCTCTGATAGATGGCCGTGGCGCGCTTGGAGACGACACCCT
>NZ_RZQP01000472.1:0-1447 GCF_003998165.1 Mesorhizobium sp. M7A.F.Ca.US.007.01.2.1
GCCGCCTACCGCGCCCGCATGGCGGCGAACGAAGATGTATTCGTCATGCTCGAGACAGTCTTTCTCGACAGCGCCGGCTGGTGCCTGGCCAATCCCTCGCTTGCCAGGCTGGCTCTTGCCCCCGCCGAGCGTCCGTCCCTGCAGCCGCCGCCCGACCGGCCCTCATTCCAGCGCCTGGTCCGGGACCTTCTGGTGCTCGGCCAACGGCAAGGTGTCATTCGCAGGGATGACGATGCCAATTTCATGGCGCTGGTCCTGCTTGGAATATACGGCCAGGCGATGCTTTCGGCGCTTTCGGCCGGGTCATTCAGCGAGGACGAGATCAGGCACCTCATCCGCATCGTCGTTGAAGGGATCGGCAAACGCTAACTACGCGAACCACTTGTCCGCCGATCTCCAAAGCGCCGCAGGAGTGCTCCCGGCCTTCGCTTCATTGGCTGCTCTTCGGAGCCTTGGCGTCCTTTGAACGCTCCGCGATAGCGGGGCCGGCCCCGGACGTCTTTTCGGTTGCAGCGCTCGGCGTGGCTTGCTTTGGCGGGTTTTGTCCCTCCGACTGGCGGGTGCGGTCTTCCACTTCGCCCATCCGGCGGGTGAGCCCTATTCCGCCGGCAGGCTTCTCGTTGGCGGCCGCATCCTGGGAGAATTCATCGGAAGCGTCGGCATCGGTCTTTGCCGGATATTTCGTCGCACCGGTTTCATAGCGGGTTTCGTTCTCAGTCATGGCATCTCTCCAGTTGCATGACGGATAAACATCTCGGCGCTATCCGGGTTCCAATTCCTGGACTTGGATTCCGGACGGATCTGGATTCCGCCCGGTCGGCCACCCAAGCGACGAGATGAGCAGCACCCTACTGCAGCAGACCCTTGACGATGCCGCTCGCCTTGCCGAAATCCATCTGGCCGGCATATTTCTGCTTCAGTGCGGCGATCACCTTGCCCATGTCCTTCTGGCTGGCCGCACCGGTCGCGGCGATCGCCTCGCGCGCCGCAGCAGTTACCGCCGCATCATCCAGCTGCGTCGGCAGGAAGGTGCGGATGATCTCCATCTCGCCGCGCTCCTGCGCGGCCAGTTCCGGCCGCTTGCCGTCATCGAAGGCTTTGGCCGATTCCTCGCGCTGCTTCACCATCTTGGCCAGGATCTGCAGGATCTCCTCGTCGCTGGCCGGCTCCTTGCCTGACCCGCGATTGGCAATGTCGCGGTCGTGAATGGCGGCCTGGATCAGCCGCAATGTCGGCAGCCGGTGCTTGTCCTGCGCCTTCATCGCGCTCTTCAGGGATTCGGCGATTTTGCCGCGCATGGTGCATTCTCCTTCGATCGGCGCGGACAATAGCGCCGCGGGCGAGCCAAGGCAAACTCTGATGTGCCGGGGCAAGCCACTGATTTTGCTAGGCGAAATAAAATATGGCGGCATTTCGCATGATCATTGACCGCCCTGCCCCCTTCCCC
>NZ_RZQP01000473.1:0-1438 GCF_003998165.1 Mesorhizobium sp. M7A.F.Ca.US.007.01.2.1
GTGCTTTCCCATCGGTGACGATGATGACGTCGGTGCCGGCGGTGATTGCCGGCGTGCCGCAAATCGCCATCGTGACGCCGCCGACATCGGATGGTTCGGTGGATGCGGCAACGTTGGTCGCCGCACGCCTCGCCGGCGTCGAAACCGTCTACAAATGCGGCGGCGCTCAGGCAGTTGCCGCCGTCGCCTACGGCACGGAGACGGTGAAGCCCGCGCTCAAGATCGTCGGCCCCGGCAGCCCCTGGGTGGTGGCGGCCAAGAGCGTGCTGTCGTCGGTCATCAACACAGGCCTTCCGGCCGGGCCGTCCGAAGCGATCATCTTTGCCGATGACAGCGTCGACGGCGGGCTTGCCGCGCTCGACCTGTTGATCGAAGCCGAGCACGGGCCGGATTCCTCGGCCTATCTGGTGACGCACAGCCGCAAGGTCGCCGAAGCCGCATTGGCTGCAATCCCGGAGCACTGGTCGCGGATGACCGAGCAGCGTGTCGAGTTTTCACGCGCGGTGCTGACCGGCAAGCGCGGTGGCATCGTGCTGACCGCGTCGCTGGAAGACAGCTACCGCTTCATCAACGACTATGCGCCCGAACATCTCGAGATCCTGTCGAAGGAGCCGTTCGCGCATCTCGGGCGCATCACGGAGGCGGCTGAAATCCTGATGGGGCCGCACACGCCGGTGACGCTGGCCAATTTCGTGCTTGGACCCAATGCGGTGCTGCCGACCAGCCGTTGGGCGCGGACCTACGGGCCGCTTTCGGTGACGGATTTCGTCAAGCGCTCGTCGGTCGGCTATGTCACCTCGGTGGCCTATCCGGAACTCGCTCTGCACGCCCGCAGGCTCGCCCGCTACGAGGGCTTCAGCTCGCATGAGAACGCGGTCTCGGAGATCCGCGACCGCTATCTTGCCGGCTGAGCGGAACCGATCGAGATGAAGGCGGCACGACTTTACGGGCCCGGCGATCTGCGCGTCGAGGACATCGCGACGCCGGGCGCGCCGGATGCAGGCTGGGTGAAGCTCAGGGTCGATGCCGCCGGCATCTGCGGTTCGGACCTGCATAATTTCCGCACGGGACAGTGGATAAGCCGGTCGCCTTCGACGGCCGGCCATGAACTCACCGGCACGGTGACCGCCACCGGCGCGGGCGTCGACGCCTTCGCTATCGGTGACAGGGTTGTCGCCGATTCCCGCTTCTGGTGCGGAGACTGCGCGCAATGCCAAGCCGGCAGGCGTCATCTCTGCGCGTCACTGGGCTTCGTCGGAGAAATCTGCGACGGCGGATTTGCCGAACAGGCCGTGCTGCCCGCACGGCTTTTGCATATCATCGATGCCGGGCTCGACGAGCGGGTCGCGGCAATGGCCGAGCCGCTGGCGGTGGCGCTGCACGCGGTGCGGCGCCTGCCGAAAACGACAGGCTTCGTGCTGGTCGTCGGCTGCGGGCC
>NZ_RZQP01000474.1:0-1428 GCF_003998165.1 Mesorhizobium sp. M7A.F.Ca.US.007.01.2.1
CGACGAGGGCGAGCGCCTCATCGGCCGCCGCGTCTCGCCGGCATGGGCGGCCAAGGGCTCTGCGACGAACGTGGTTGCGCTTTCGCCGGAGCAGGCATTTGCGGCTCTAATGGACGGCCGGACCATCCTCGATCTAGCCGAGGATCTCCAGCTTCGCCGCAGCCGCGTCATGGGCGCATGGCGCATCGAATTGTCTGGGTTCACCGACACGATGCGCGAGCGCCTCACCGCCTACGGTCTCTTCCACGAGATCATTTCGTGGAAGCTCAGGATGTTCGTGCCGATCGACGCTGGCGGACTCGCCGTGCTGGAGCGCGTGCACGACCGCTTCCCAATCGATCAGGTCAGTGAGCGGGAGGCTGCATGATTGCGCTTCACGCTGCATCCGACCTCGCACACCGCCTCGGCGAACATGCCGAGGCGGTGTGCCGCCACTACCTCTCCAATGGCCGTCGCCAGGGCAACTATTGGACCGTCGGCGACGTCCGCAATGCGCCGGGCCGCTCGATGTTCGTGCGTCTGCAGCCATCCCTGAAGGGACCGCCAGGAAAATGGACCGACGCCGCTACAGACGAGCATGGCGACCTGCTTGATGTCATCCGCGAATCCCTCGGACTGGTCAATTTCCGGGACGTCGCCGACGAGGCGCGCGTGTTTCTCGCTACGCCAGATGCCATGCCACCCCAACCGGCCGAGCCGATCACGCAGGTCGCCATTGGATCACCGGAAGCGGCTCGCCGACTGGTCGCCATGTCGAAGCCCATTATCGGCACCCTCGTGGAAACGTATTTGCGTGGACGTGGCATTACGACTTTGCACGGAACCGCAGCCTTGCAGTTCCATCCACACTGCTACTTCCGGCCAGACGATCATGGACCGACCGAGACCTGGCCGGCGATGATTGCCGCCGTTACCGATCTCAATGGGCATCTGACTGGCGCGCACCGCACATGGCTCGCACGGGACGGCGCCGGCAAGGCACTTGTCGACGCGCCACGTAGGGCAATGGGTAACCTCCTCGGTCACGCCGTCCGCTTCGGCATGCCCGGCAGCGTCATGGCGGCAGGCGAAGGCATCGAGACGACGCTGTCGCTCAGATGCGCCTTGCCCGACATGGCGATGGCTGCGGCACTCTCGGCAGCCCATCTCGCCGCGATCCTGTTGCCTCCGAACCTGCGGCGGCTCTATGTCATCCGCGACAACGATCCGGCCGGTGACAGTGCCCGAGACAGCCTGATCGAGCGCGCGACGGACCTTGGAATCGAGGCAATCGTGCTGTCGCCGGCGATGCAGGACTTCAACGACGACCTACGCCATTTCGGACTTGCCGCCTTGCGGGCCTCGATTGCGGACCAGCTCATGCGCAAAGATCGCATTTGCTATCTGACACGGGCAGCATGAGCCGGGAGGGAAGCGCGCGGCGCATGG
>NZ_RZQP01000475.1:0-1425 GCF_003998165.1 Mesorhizobium sp. M7A.F.Ca.US.007.01.2.1
GCGTTTGGTTACCAAGGGGAACGCCAGGGCGAGCAGTTATTCCTGGCGGTGGATAGCGTGGAAATACCTCGAACTCATGATTCAGGTCGACGCCGATTTCGGGGAGTTCGGCGATTGACCGGCGGCCAGTCTTCGGATTGACCTCCAGGAGAGCACGATGGACGAGAACGACTTGCGAGCATTGGTGGCAGCCGCTCATCGCGCGCGCCGGCCTCGCCGTGTAACCACCGATCCTGGCCGCAGACCGAAACCCATGCCGACCATTTCGATCTGCATCCCGACTTACAACCGCTCGTCCATGCTGGCGGAATTGTTAGACAGCATCATCGCCCAAGCTTTGGAGGACGAGATCGAGGTCGTGGTCAGCGATGATGCTTCACCGGACAATACGGTCGCCGTGGCCGAAGGCTATAAGGGTCGCATCAAGCACTACACCTTGCTTTCCCAGCCGAAGAACTTGGGAGTGGACGGCAATTTCCTGGCGGTCGTGGAGGCGGCGAAGGGCGATTACATCTGGCTGATGGGCGACGACGACCATCTGGAACCGGGCGGGCTAGCACGGGTGCTGGAAGCGATCCGGCGTTGGCCCGGCGTAACCGGTCTAACGCTAGGCGTGATCGACTATGACGTGACGATGACGCGCCGGACCGGCATCCGTCGGATCCCGCCTACACAACTGATCGCCGATGCCGGTACGCTGTTCGCGACGATGGGTGATCTGCTGGGCTTCATGTCCGCCCTGGTGATAGACCGTGCCAAATGGAATGAGATCGCATCCGAGCCTAATGTCTCGGAATTCAAGAATTACTACGTCCAAGTTTATATCATCGGCCGTGTTGTCGAACGGTTTGGAAAATGGGGCGTGGTCCAAGAACCTTGTGTCGGCTATCGGTCGGGCAACGACCAGTTCAATATCAAGTTCGGTTGGCTGGATCGCCTGAAGATCGACGTTGCCGCCTATGATCAGATTGCTTTCGCGTTGTTCGCGGACACACCCGCTGTGTGCGAAGCGTTTCGCCGCCGGATATTTGATACGCACGTGATGGCGCGGTTGAACAACGCTAAAACTGCGGAGGGACGGACCATCGCGGTGAGCGCAGCGATCAGGTACCTGTACGGCCGTTACCATGGAATGCCGCACTATTGGACCCGCGCAGTGCCGACGCTCCTTGCGCCGCAATGGATCCTGCGGAACGCACGGTCCGCATACAAGCGGCTGTCGCCCAACTCGGGCGCGTTCCGAGCGCGTGAAATGTCCAACTGATAGATAGCGGCAGCGGGGGGGTGCTACCAGATTGAGGACCGCGTCAATGGGCGCAAAGGATGAAGATCGTGCAGAAGAACGGACAGGCCACCGCGAGGCCGACCTCGTAACAGAACGGTTGAGGGCTGATCGCCGATGCATTGGACCATATGCCTCAAGGG
>NZ_RZQP01000476.1:0-1416 GCF_003998165.1 Mesorhizobium sp. M7A.F.Ca.US.007.01.2.1
AACCGGTGCCGGTCGATGTCGGCGGCGGAGCGCCCGTCAAGCCGGAAGCCCCCGCGGAAGCGAAGACGCTGCCGGCAGCTGCGCCGCACGAATATGTAGCCGACGCCAGCCACGTGGTAAGGCTTCCTGCCAACGCTTCCATCGACAACATCAAGGTCGACGGCCAAAACCTTGTGCTCGAACAGGCCGACGGCTCGGTGATCGTGATCAAGGATGGCGCCCTGAACGTGCCGACCTTCATCATCGGCGACGTCGAGGTGCCGCGCGTTGCCTTGCTGGCGGCGCTGGAAGCCAGCCATGTCGATGTCGCCTTCGGCGCCGACGGTTCCATCTCGGCCGGCCCCGGCGGTTCGAATTCAAGCGCAGGCGGTGATTTCTCGGTTCCCCCCGGCGGCATCGGCGACGGGTTCGACCTGTCGGCATTGCTGCCGCCGACCGCCTTGCAGTTTGGGCTTCTGGATCGCCGCGAACTGTTCCCGTCCATCGTCGACAGGCCGGTTTCAGTGGTGGCCACGTCACTGCTTGCCCCGACCGAAGCGGCCAGTGAGACCGGCCTCGATGGCAACCAGACACAATCGCCCGGCAGCGACGCGCCAAGCAATTCCGAAACTTCAGGCATCGGAACGATCAGCATCGACGCACCGGATGGAATCGGGTCGATCGTTATCAACGGTGTCGCCGTCACCGGCGTCGGCCAGCAGATTCCTGGCCAGTTCGGCTATTTGGAGATCGTCTCCTACAATCCGAGCACGGGTGCTATCCAATACAATTACACGGTGACCGAATCGGTCACTCATCCCGAGCACACGAACGGGTTCGATCCCAACGACACGGTTCCGGACAATTTCAGCATCACTGTCACGGACGTCGACGGCGATTCGGCCAGCACCACCTTTGCCGTCGCCATTGTCGACGACGTGCCGACCGCGGTTGCCGATACGGACAGCGTGACGGAAGACGGCGCGACGGTTGCGGACGGCAACGTGATCACGGCCAGCGGCGGCGCGGACGCGAATGTGACGGACGGCGTCGCCGACGTCAAGGGCGCGGACGGGGCGACGGTAACGGGCGTCGAGGCGGGCACGGTTGCATCGGCCTCGGGCCATGTCGGGTCGGCCGTGGCGGGCAGTTACGGTTCGATCACGATCGATGCGGACGGCCACTACAGCTACACGCTGAACAACGGCGCTGCGGCGGTCCAGGCGCTGACCACCGGCCAGCATCTGACGGACACGTTCACCTATACGCTGACCGATGGCGACGGCGACACCTCGACGACAACGGTCGAGATCACCATCAACGGCACCAACGACGTCCCACAGGTCGTCGTTGACCAGGGCAACCCGGCCGGCGCGCATGATCAGGTCTATGAAGCAGGTCTGGCGGCGGGTTCGGCGGCCGGCGACGGCAGCACGG
>NZ_RZQP01000477.1:0-1410 GCF_003998165.1 Mesorhizobium sp. M7A.F.Ca.US.007.01.2.1
CGTCCCATGAGGCCAGGAAAGAGAAGATCGCCGCGGAGCAGATGCCGATCCTGATCGACGGCAAGGTGATCCTCAACCGTGCCTGCAGCGGGCTGGCGCCGCAGACTATGGCCGCGTCCTCGATGGATTTGTCGAAACCCTCTAGCGCCGCAGTGATCGGGATAATGGCGAAAGGCAGCGCCAGGATGGTGTGGGCGATGACGAAGCCGACCGTGGTGCCGGCAAGGCCGATGCGCAGGAAGAAGGCGTAGATGGCGATGGCGAACACGACGACCGGCAGCACCATCGGCATCAACAGCAAGCCGCGCAGGACCTGGCGTCCGCGAAACTCACCCCTGACCAGGCTGAAGGAGGCGAACAGGCCGATGACGACGGCGAGGATGGCGGCCATGGCGGCAATCCGGACACTGGTCAGCGCGGCATCGATCCAGGTCGGATCAACCAGCAACTGCTGGTACCATTTCAGCGTCCAGCCGGGCGGCGGGAAGGCGAGCCAGCGCGACGAGCCGAACGACAGGAGCACGATGAAGACCACCGGCAGCAACAGGAAAGCCGCGACTGCCGCCGTGAAGCCGACAAGTGCCACGCGCAGCCATCCGAGCCGGTCATAGTCGAGCAGCATGTCAGAGCCCTCCGCCGGCGCGCCTGGCGCCGACCAGGCGAAGCTGGATCGCGTAGAGCGCCATGGTGACGACAAGCAGGACGAAGGCGGCCGCACTTCCAAGCCCCCAGTTGAGCAGCGACTGCACCGTCTGGGCGATCATCTCGGCCAGCATCATGTTCGATGTGCCGCCAAGCAGGGCAGGCGTGACGAAGTAGCCAAGCGACATGACGAAGACCATCAGCCCTCCGGCGGCGATGCCGGGAAGCGACAGCGGCAAAAGGATGCGGCGGAAGGCCTCGGACGGGCTTGCGCCGCAAAGGGCGGCCGCGCGCAGCGTCATAGGGTCGATGGCGCGTAAAGTGCCGACCAGCGGCAGAATCATGAAGGGCAGCATGATGTACACCATGCCGATGGTGACCCCGGCGAGGTTGTTGATGAGCGGCAGCGGCTCATGGATGATGCCCAACCCCATCAGCGCCCTGTTGATGACGCCGGTGCGTTGCAGCAGCACCATCCACGCATAGGTGCGGGTGAGAAGGTTCGTCCACATCGACAGAATGATGATGCCGAAGACGATCGAGCCCGGGGCCGGCGGCATGATCGCCAGCATCCAGGCAACAGGGAAAGCCACCAGGATGGTGACGGCTGTGACGACCGATGCGACCAGGAAGGTGTTGAGGAACACCCGCACATAGGTGTCGCTGCCGAACAGCGCCGCGTAGTTCTGCAAGCCGGGTTCGGGATCGGTGACGCTGCGCAGCAGCAGGGCAACCACCGGCACGATGAAGAACAGGCCAACCAGAAGC
>NZ_RZQP01000478.1:0-1395 GCF_003998165.1 Mesorhizobium sp. M7A.F.Ca.US.007.01.2.1
ATATCTCCTGGAGCGAAATATGGTTATAGATGTAACGTGCCGACGCGCATGACGTAATAAGCGTCAACCGCGGCAGGACGTTGGCGTCAATTCATCAAATCAGGCGATTGCTTTCCGCAAGTTGGCGCGCCCGCCGCATCGTGCCGTCGGTGTCGGCGATCTTTCGTCTTGCGGCTTCGTCGCTTCTGATCGTCAGCCGCTTCGATAGGACTTTTGCGGCCTCGACGATTGGCTCCATCGTTACGACCGGAGCGTCCGGAGTTTTCATGTATCTCATGCTCATTATCCTTTCAGGCAAAAATGAAAGCGAGCGCCGAGCAGATGTCCGCTCCGGCAAGTTAGGCACGGCGACAAAGTTAATTTCTTTACGATCCAGGCCAGCAGTGCTGAACCAAAATCGGAGTTGCCGAGTCGCGGATCAAAAGCACAGCGTAGGCCTGCAACTGATCCTCGGGGATCTGCTTTTCAATGACCGAGTTGTGAACGCGTCGCGCAGAATATTGCAGTCAAAAGTTGAAATAGCATCGGCCGAATGATCGTTGTCCATAATGCGGCTCCCATCGAGGGGCGGGAAAGCGATGGTCGCTCTCAAGCGCCGGTACCGATGTCCCGGCCGGCGACAATGCGACTGTACACACCCACAGCTGGTTAGCGAATCATTCCAGCAGCTTGCCGGTTTGTCAGCACAGGTCAGTCGGGTCGGCCTCGTCCCGCCGCTTGGCGTCCTGATCGTTCAACCGTCTGACCATCTCGTCCGCTTCACCAGCATTAACTCCGACCATGACCTTGTGGCCGGACTCGGCGGGCTGGCCGGTGAAGACGTCGAAAATGGTCCAGCTGTCCGGATGGTCCATCCGAAGCGCGTAGCGGTTGCCATATTCCGAGTCCTCTTGGTTCTCGCCCGCCACCGAGCGGTTCAGGCGTGCACAATGAAAAACACTGCCGCCAGCACAACGACTGTCCACAGGGCCACGCCCAGCTTCGAAACCAGGCTCGCCCTGTGAAGCGAGCCCCTCCCGAATGCTGGCAACCACGTTCTTCATGCTGCTGGATCTGGCCGGCGTCGCCGCAACGGCGACCGGCGGCTTGACCCCAAGCGTGCGGAATACCGGAAGCAGTGTCGGTTCACGCATGGCTTTCTCCTGGCGCCAGGTCCTCAGTATCCCATTCCGCCCATGCCGCCACCGCCGCCACCCGCAGGTGCTGCATCCTTGGCCGGAACGTCGGTAATCATCGCTTCGGCGGTGATCAGAAGGGCTGCGATCGAACCGGCATCCTGGAGTGCGGTGCGCACCACTTTCGCCGGATCGACGATGCCTGCCTTGATCATGTCGACATAGACCTCGTTCTGGGCGTCAAAACCCTGATTGTGGTCCTTGCTGTCGGTGAGCTTGC
>NZ_RZQP01000479.1:0-1373 GCF_003998165.1 Mesorhizobium sp. M7A.F.Ca.US.007.01.2.1
ACATAGAGGCGGGAGCGCATGGCGGCGCCCATCATTTCGGCATCGGCGCGGCCGGACGCATCGAGCGGACGGTCGAAATCGCGCATGCCGGGCAATGCCCAGCCAGCCTTGGCATGTCGCAACAGATAAAGCCTGCTCACCCAACCTCCGAATGCCGAAGCCTTCCGGGATTAGCCACGAGAACGGCGTCGCGCACAATGGCCCGTGCTCTTCAAACACGGCGAATCAGCCAACGCTGCTGCTGCAAAAGGCGCTTGCATATCGGCCCCGGGGTCACCGCGATCAGGGAAAATATGCGTCACCGGATCCAAAGTGTCGCGGCGGAGTTTGTACCAAAGCGACCGTACGCGGCTGCAAAGACGCGTGCCCGGGTACTTTAACAATTGCGTGAAACAGCGGCCGATTGCGCTTGTGCAGGCGTCGGACGACGAATATATAGGCGCCAAATTTGGGGCAGTTTGGGTGAGTCGAATGAACGACATCGTTACCGCCGATTACGTACCCTCCGAAGACGAGCCGTTCATGAACGAGCGGCAGAAATCCTACTTCCGCTCAAAGCTCGTCACCTGGAAGAATGACATATTGCGCGAAGCGCGCGAAACACTGGAAATCCTGCAGCAAGAAAACGCCAACCACCCCGATCTGGCCGATCGCGCCTCTTCGGAAACCGACCGTGCCATCGAACTCAGGGCCCGCGACCGTCAGCGCAAGCTCATTGCAAAGATCGATTCCGCCCTGCAACGCATCGACGAAGGCACCTACGGCTATTGCGAAGAAACCGGCGAGCCGATCGCGCTGAAGCGGCTCGATGCACGTCCGATCGCGACATTGTCGATCGAAGCGCAGGAGCGGCATGAGCGCCGCGAAAAAGTCTATCGCGACGACTGAAGCTCACGGCCGGCTGTCTCGAACGAACTCGATTCTGAAAATGGCCGGTTTTCCGGCCATTTTCATTGGTGCGGCATCCACCGCTCAGGGCGCGCGAAGATCGAAAACCCTCGGGGCTTCGGACGAGGTGGTTCGGCAGCCGGACCGGCGACGGTGTTTCGCGGGGATAGCGACCCGGCGGTCGCTCATTTCTTCTGGCTGGAGAGTTCACCGAGAAGCTTGGTCATCTCGTCGTCGAGCGACTGCGGCGCCGCCGGCTTGCCCACCTGGCCGCCCGAACGGGGCTGGTCCAGCGATACTTCAAGTTCTCTCATCAGCGTGTCGTCGATGCTGTCCTGCACCGGCTGCGGTGGTGGCGGGGCGTGCCGGGCGGTGTTGGCGTTGGCGGAGCCGTAGGCGGGCAACGGCGTGACATTGGTCGGCTGGTAGCTTTGCGTTGCCGGCTTCGGTGCAGGTGCCGGCGGCGCTGTCGGACGGGGGCGGGC
>NZ_RZQP01000047.1:0-34696 GCF_003998165.1 Mesorhizobium sp. M7A.F.Ca.US.007.01.2.1
GTCGGGAATCGACCAGGTCGTCGCCGCCGGCATCTTGGCACCGTAGTAGATGACGATGCCGGCCACGGCGATGCCGCCCCAGATGGCGAGCACGAAGCACCAGTAGAATAGCCGGCCGAGCACGCCGAACAGGCCGCGCCGGCTTCTGCCGCGCTTGACCCGCGACGATTTCCCCTTGGCCGGCTTGCGTTTTGCGGAGGCTTTGCGATTGCTCGGCACGACGCGATCCTCCTCGTTCACCGAAAGACCCGCCGAGGACCGCGCCTGCGGCGGCCCCTCGAAACTGGGTTCGATGCGACTGTCTCTGCGGTTCGCCATGCGCTGTGCTTGATGTCCCCGATGCCTATGGCGTTCGGGTTGAAGAGTAGATGCGGCGATTTAAGGGCGGGTTAAGTCGTGTTCGAATGCCGGCCTTGGGGTTGGGCAGCCAAAAAGGCCAGCGTCTGCTCTTTGCAGGTTACTGACGCCACGCTGTTCGCTGTCTCGTTCAGATGGGCTCGAACTTCACATCCGGCTGGTCGGGACCGCCGGCTTGCCGCAACAGCGCGACAATGTGTTCGCCCCTGTCAACCGGCTGTCGCCTCCAGTTCGAGGCGTTCGTGACGTGCAGCCAGCCATCGACAATCATGAAAAAATCCTCGGATTGATCATGTCCGGCGCCGAAGCGAAGCGATTTGTTTTCAGCGAATCGAACCAGCGCCGGATCGATCGACCTGTAGAGCACAGGCCAGTTGCCACCGCCGGAATCCATATGAAACTTGTAGCTCGGGGCGAAATCCAGCCGTCGCCGCAACAGGCTTCCGTCGAAAAAACAGAAGCCGGGCCACAGGAACCAGCCGCCTGGCGTCGGCGTGTCGCGCCGCACGCTGCCGTAGAGGCTTTTGCCCTCCATCCGGGCGCGGATAGAAAACGGTTCAGTCGGAAAGATGTCATGATCGATGAAGCCGAACAGCTTCGGCCCGAACCTGGGCAAGAAATTCCGCACGATCCAGTTGAGCGCTTGACCGTGCGATCTGCTGACGACCAGCCTGTTCATCGGCAATGCGACATAGGGGACATGCTGGCGACGGCAGAGATCGCGGATTGCTTCCCTTGCCTCGCCCTTGTTGCTGTTGTCGAAAACGATGTAGCTTTCGTGCTCGGCCAGGTATCGGCGTACCAGGTGGATCTGCCATTCGATCATTTCGGGCCGGTTGAAGGCCACGGTGGCGACGACCGCATCGCGGAATACCTGCTCTTGCCCCTGCAATTCGCTGACCGGCGCGGATGTCCTCAGAAAGCGAAACACCCGCCAACGATAGCGCAGCAGCGCCTCGCGCCTTGGCGGCCTGTTCAGCCTCTCCCATTCCGCCACGGTGATCGGGGGCTGATCGACGTCTTCCGGGGCGTCAGAAGCAACCATGTCGCGCCCCCGCATAGCTTAGTTCTGCTGGATCGAAATGCCCTTGTCGTCGATCTTGAGCTCGACGCCCTTGGGTTTGGTCTGCTCGCGATAGACATAGATACCGAGCGCGATGACCACGACGACGAGCGCGCCGATGACGAGATAGAGCGTATTCTGTTTCATGGCGCGCTCTTTGCGTTGTCGAGCCTCAGGCTCGTTTCAGAACCTTGACCAGCACCAGCAGGATGATGGCGCCGATCGTGGCATGGATGATCGCGGCGAGAGTGCCGCCGCCGATGGAAAAGCCGATCCGCGGAAACAGCCAGCCGGCGATGAACGCACCGACGATGCCCACGATGATGTTGCCGATCAGGCCGAAGCCGAAGCCGGAAACGATGAGACCGGCGAGCCAGCCGGCGATGGCACCGATGATGATGAAGACGAGCAGGCTTTCGACACCCATAGCGATTTCCTCCGAGCAAGAGGGCGACCGCGGACCGGAAAGCCCGAATCGGCCTCGACATCAACAGCTTAGGCTATTCGAAAGCAGCCGGCCTCACCAGCGGCGCGCTTATTGATCGTCGTCGTCGCTTGCGGCAGGGCGCCAGCTGGTCGGCTCGACCTTCTTTTGCGTGTGACTGTCGATATAGACCCACCAGCCGTCGTCGCGATATTGCGCGATGGATTCGTTGATGACGCCGTCGCTGTCCTTCCAGGTCACGGAGACCTTGGAGCCGTCTGTCGGCGCGGTCGCAATCGGCTTTCTGTCCGCCATGTCATTATCCCCAATTGCACCGACAAACTGAGCCGACAGAACGCGACGGCCTGTATCCGGTTCCAAACGGTCACCGGCCCGCGGAGCGCGCCAACGGCCCTCAGCTATGGGCGAAGATATCCTCTTCGTCCCAGCCCATCAGGTCAAGCTTGGCACGCGTCGGCAGGAAGCGGAAGCAGGCATCGGCCTCCTTGGTCCGCCCATCGCGCGCCAGCCGTCCGGCCAGTACATCGCGCAACCGGTGCAGATAGAGCACGTCGGAAGCCGCATATTCGAGCTGTTCGGGCGACAGCGTCTCGGCCGCCCAGTCCGACGATTGCTGCGCCTTGGACAGCCCGACGCCGAGAAGCTCGAAGCAGATGTCCTTGAGCCCGTGGCGGTCGGTGTAGGTGCGGGTGAGCCGCGAGGCGATCTTGGTGCAGAACACCGGCTCCGGCATGACGCCGAACGCATTGTAGAGAACGGCAAGATCGAAGCGGCCGTAGTGGAACAGCTTGGTTACGCCGCGGTTCCTCAGCAGGCTGACGAGGTTCGGCGCCTTCTTCTGGCCGGGCGCGATCTGGATGACGTCGGCGCTGCCGTCGCCAGGCGAAATCTGCACCACGCACAGCCGGTCGCGATGCGGATTGAGCCCGAGCGTTTCGGTGTCGATGGCCACTGCCCCGACATTGTAGTGCGAGAGGTCGGGCAGGTCGTTTTTATGGAAACGGATATCGGCCATTATCTTCTCCGGTCGAGCCCTAGAGTGCCCCCTGACCCGCAGGGGATGTTGCAGCGCTTTATCTTGTGGCCCGTCCTCGCCGCGATCGGCTGAAAAATCAACAGGAAAACAGGGGTTCCGCTGCTCAGCGCGTCAAGGCATCGAGAATCCGCGCCCACGAGCGCTGGCCCTTGTGGAAGGAGCTGAGCTCGTATTTCTCGTTGGGCGAGTGGATGCGGTCGTCGTCGAGGCCGAACCCGACCAGCAGCGATTCCATGCCGAGATAGGTCTGGAAATCGCCGACAACCGGAATGGAGCCGCCGCTGCCCGTCGTAACCGCCGGCTTCGGCCATTCGTCGGACAGCGCATTCTTGGCCTTCGCCAGGAAGGGCGAGTCGTAGGAAAGCTGGATTGCCGGCGAGCCGCCATGCGGATGGAATTCGACGGAACAGTCGGCCGGAATGCGCTCCTTGACGAACTTCTGGAACGCGGCCCGGATTTTTTTCGGGTCCTGCTTGTGGACGAGGCGAAACGAGACCTTCGCCGAGGCTTCGGCCGCGATCACCGTCTTGAAGCCCTTACCGGTATAGCCGCCGATGATGCCGTTGAACTCGGCCGTCGGCCGCGCCCAGGTCAATTCCAGCACGGAGCGGCCCTTTTCGCCCGACGGGATCGACAGGCCGACCGGTCCCAGGAACGTCTCGGCAGTCTCGCCAAGCGTCTCCCATGATTTCAGGATCTGCGACGGCGTTTCCTCGACGCCATCATAGAAGCCGGGAATGGTGATGTGGCCGTCCTTGTCGTGGATATCGGCCAGCACCCTGGCCAGGATGCGGATCGGGTTGGCGGCGGCACCACCATAGAGGCCCGAATGCAGGTCGCGGTCGGCGGCCTTCACCGTGATCTCCTCACCCACCAGCCCGCGCAATCCGACGCAGATCGACGGCGTGTCGCGATCCCACATGCCGGTATCGCAGACCAGCGCGAAATCGGCCTTGAGTTCGCCGGCATTGGCCTCGAGGAACGGCTTCAGCGAAGGCGAACCGGATTCCTCCTCGCCCTCGAACAGGATGGTGATGCGGCAAGGCAGATTGCCATGCACCTGTTTCCAGGCGCGGCAAGCCTCGACGAAGGTCATCAACTGGCCCTTGTCGTCGGCCGACCCCCGACCGACGATCACCTTGTGGTCCGGCCCGACCTCCTTGACAGCAGGCGCGAACGGATCGCTTTCCCACAATTCGATCGGGTCGACCGGCTGAACGTCATAATGGCCGTAAAACAGCACATGCGGCGAACCGGCCGGGCCGTCATGGTGCGCAACCACCATCGGGTGGCCGGGCGTGTCGCGAACGCTGGCGTCGAAGCCGATCAGCTCGAGTTCGGCCACCAGCCATTCCGCCGCCTTGCGGCAGTCGGCGGCATAGGCTGGATCGGTGGAGATGGACTTGATCCTGAGCAAGCCGAACAGGCGCTCGAGGCTCTGGTCGAGATTCTTGTCGAGACGGTCGAGGACGGGGGAAACTGCGGACATATGTGAAGCCTTTCGATTCAGAACCGGAACCGTAAAGGCATGACGGGAAAACGAAAAGCCCGCGATCATTGGACCACGGGCTGCAAACGTCTCTGCGAGGCAAAAAAAGACCGCCGTGGTGGAGGGGGAACCACGGCGGCCTTCTACTCGAAACGATGCGGCAGCCCGGAGAGGGGGGATAGGCTGCCGCAGGTGTCCGGGATAGGCGGGGGACGGGCCTTGCTCCGGACTCGGCGAAAACTGCCGATGACGTGTATTTGGGTCTCTGAACGTGGCGATTCAAGGGCACGAAAATTACAGTTTTGTAACATGGGCGTGAGCAGGGTGACGGCGATCTGCCAGGGTGTTGCCGGAACCGATAGTCGAGGCTGCCTTTGGCATGGACCAAGCCGCCGCGCCGCGCTATCCCTGCCGGCATGAAAAAAGGCGATCATCTCTTCCTTGTCGACGGCTCCGGCTACATCTTCCGTGCCTATCACGCGCTGCCGCCGCTGACCCGCAAATCCGACGGCCTGCCGGTCGGCGCCGTTTCCGGCTTCTGCAACATGCTGTGGAAGCTGATGCTCGACGCCCGCAATACCGATGTAGGCATCGTGCCGACGCATTTCGCCGTCATTTTCGACTATTCGTCAAAAACCTTCCGCAACGACCTCTACCCCGAATACAAGGCCAACCGCTCGGCACCGCCGGAAGATTTGATCCCGCAATTCGGCCTGATCCGCCAGGCGACCAGGGCGTTCAACCTGCCCTGCGTCGAGATCGAAGGCTACGAGGCTGACGATCTGATCGCCACCTATGCGAGGCTCGCCTGCGAAGCCGGCGGCGATACCACCATCATCTCCTCCGATAAGGATTTGATGCAACTGGTTGGCGATACGGTCGCCATGTACGACCCGATGAAGGACCGCCAGATCGGAATTCCGGAGGTCATCGAGAAATGGGGCGTGCCGCCGGAGAAGATGGTCGACCTGCAGGCACTGACCGGCGATTCGGTCGACAATGTGCCTGGTGTGCCCGGCATCGGGCCGAAGACGGCGGCGCAACTGCTCGAACAGTTCGGTGACCTCGACACGCTGCTGGCCCGGGCCGGCGAGATCAAGCAGGACAAGCGCCGGGAATCGATCATCGCCAACGCCGACAAGGCCCGCATTTCTCGTCAGCTGGTGACGCTGATGAACGACGTACCGGTGACCGAGGGTCTGGAGGATTTCGTCCTGCACGCGCCCGACGGCCCGAAGCTGATCGGTTTCCTCAAGACCATGGAATTCACCTCGCTGACCCGCCGTGTCGCGGAAGCGACCAGCACCGAGGCCGGCGACGTCCAGGCCGTCGCGGTCACCGTCGAACGCGCCGATCATGCCCATGGCCCGGACGTTGGCGCCGGTTTGCCGCCGGTTGCCCGAAACGCGCCTGGCACTGAACCGGACGAAGCCGGCGGGACGGCGGAGACGTCAAAACAAGGCGATACCCCCTCCCTGCTCGCGGCACTAAGGCTGGAGCGCGCGGCCACCGGCAAGATCGACATTTCGGCCTATCACTGCATCCGCGATATCTCGACCCTGAAAGCCTGGGTCGCCGAGGCACGGGAGGCTGGCATCGCCGCCTTCGACGTCAGGGCGACATCCGCCGATCCGATGCAGGCCGAACTGATCGGCATGGCCATCGCCACGGCTCCCGGACGCGCCGCCTACATTCCCTTCGCCCACATGAGCGGCAATGGCGACCTGCTCGGTGGTGGCGCGCTCGAAAACCAGATTCCGCTGCGCGAGGCCCTGGCGGTGCTGAAACCGCTGCTCGAAGATAGATCGGTTCTCAAGATCGCGCAGAACCTGAAATACGATCTTGTCATCATGAGCCGCTACGGCGTCGATGTCGCACCGTTCGACGACACCATGCTGATCTCCTACGTGCTCGATGCCGGTACGCCCCATGGTCACGGCATGGATGCGCTTGCCGAAAAGTGGCTCGGTCATACCCCTCTTCAGCTCAAGGACGTGACCGGCTCGGGCAAAAGCTCGGTCGGTTTCGATCAGGTCGACATCGACAAGGCGACGGCTCATGCCGCCGAAGACGCCGATGTGACGCTGCGGCTCTGGCTGGTGCTGAAACCGCGGCTTGCCGCCAAGGGCCTGGTGTCTGTCTATGAGCGGCTGGAGCGGCCGCTGGTGCCGGTGCTGGCGCGCATGGAACAGCGCGGCATCTCGGTCGACAGGCAGATCCTATCGCGGCTCTCCGGCGAACTGGCGCAGGGCGCCGCTCGCCTCGAAGAGGAAATCTACCAGCTCATCGGCGAACGCATCAACATCGGTTCGCCAAAGCAGCTCGGCGACATCCTGTTCGGGCGCATGGGCCTGCCCGGCGGTTCGAAGACCAAGACCGGCCAGTGGTCGACCTCGGCGCAGCTTCTCGAAGATCTCGCTGCCGAAGGTCACGAACTGCCGCGCAAGATCGTCGACTGGCGCCAGCTGACCAAGCTGAAATCGACCTATACCGATGCGCTGCCCGGCTTCATCCACCCCGACACCAAGCGCGTCCACACCTCCTACGCGTTGGCCGCTACGACGACGGGACGCCTGTCATCCTCCGATCCGAACCTGCAGAACATCCCGGTGCGCACCGCCGAGGGCCGCAAGATCAGGACCGCCTTCATCACCGACAAGAGCCATCGGCTGGTCTCGGCCGACTACAGCCAGATCGAATTGCGGGTGCTCGCCCATGTCGCCGAGATCCCGCAGTTGCGGCAGGCTTTCGCCGACGGCGCCGACATCCACGCCATCACCGCGTCGGAGATGTTCAACGTGCCGGTCGAAGGCATGCCCTCGGAGGTTCGCCGCCGCGCCAAGGCGATCAATTTCGGCATCATCTACGGCATTTCGGCCTTCGGTCTCGCCAACCAGCTGTCGATCCCGCGCGAGGAAGCCGGCAACTACATCAAGAAATATTTCGAGCGCTTCCCCGGCATCCGCGATTACATCGAGGAGACCAAGGCCTATGCCCGCGAGCACGGCTTTGTCGAAACGATCTTCGGCCGCCGCATCCATTACCCCGACATAAGATCGTCCAACCCCTCGCTCCGCGCCTTCAACGAACGCGCCTCGATCAATGCCCGCCTGCAAGGCACCGCCGCCGACATCATCCGCCGTGCCATGATCCGCATGGAGGAGGCGCTGGAAAAAGCAGGCCTTTCGGCACGCATGCTGCTGCAGGTGCATGACGAACTGATCTTCGAGACCGTCGAGGCGGAAGTCGAGGCGACGATCCCGGTCGTGCGTCATGTCATGGAAAACGCGGCGATGCCGGCGGTCTCGATGTCGGTGCCGCTGCATGTCGACGCGCGAGCCGCCAACAACTGGGACGAGGCGCATTAGCACCAACGCAAGTTGTGTTGAGATTCAGATCAGGCCGAGCCGAAAATGGTGGATTCCGAGAACCGAGCGGAGCGTACTTTTCGTACGTGAGCACCGGAAGCGGCAGGAAGCCGCCATTTGCAGGCCGGCATCATCTGAATCTCAACTCACCTCAAGCCGCCTCAGCCAAACACTTGGCACATGTCCCGCGAAACTCGATCACCGCCTTCTTGGCGGCGAAGCCGGTGGAGCGCACCCATTCGTCCAAGCTGTGGCCGACATCGTGGTCGGACATCTCGGTGACCTGCCCGCATGTGTCGCAAATGGCGAAGGCAGTCATCGAATGGCTGTGGTCATGCGGCTCGGCGCAGGCGACGAAGGAATTGATGCTTTCAAGCCGATGCACGAAACCTGACTTCACCAGCGTGTCGAGCGCGCGATAGACCTGAAGCGGTGCGCGAAAACCGCGCTCGCGCAATTGGTCGAGCAAGGTGTAGGCACTGAGCGGTCCGCTGGCGGTCTCGAGTTTCTCGAGCACGCACAGCTGGTTTTTCGTCAGCACATCCCTTGCCGCCATGATCCTGTTTCCAACTCGCCTTGCGTCGCTTGCGCCGCGCACAAACGATCCATGTCCCACCCAGATAGCGACGAACAGGCATTTTTGCTACTGTTTCCAGCATTCTGCCCGCAAGGCGGCCGAGAACATCGATCGGAGCGGGGCAACAGGCAGGTTGCCCGCCGTTTTTCGCTTTGCCGGCTTATCGAGCGGACCTATTTCCTCGGCGGGCCTTTGCGCTCGGCAGAAGCCGCCCACAGATTGATGTCGGATTCGCGCGCGTAGGTGTCGATCTCGGCGAGTTCGGCATCGCTGAAGTCGAGCGCCTTGAGCGCGCCGACGCAGTCCTCGACCTGCTCCGGCCGGCTGGCGCCGATCAGTGCCGAGGTCACCCTCCCCTTGCGCAGCACCCAGGCCAGCGCCATCTGCGCCAGCGTCTGTCCGCGCCTGCCGGCGATGGCGTCGAGCGCCTTGATGTTGGCGATGGTCTTGTCGTTGATGAAGGCTGTCTTCAGCGACTTGCCCTGCGACGCACGGCTGCCGTCCGGAATGCCGCCGAGATACTTGTCCGTCAGCATGCCTTGCGCCAGCGGCGAGAACACGATCGAGCCGACGCCGAGCCCTTCGAGCGTGTCGAGCAGGCCGTCTTCCTCCACCCAGCGGTTCAGCATCGAATAGCTCGGCTGGTGGATGACGCAAGGCGTCCCAAGCTGCTTCAAGATATCGGCCGCCTCGCGCGTGCGCTGCGAATTGTAGGACGAGATGCCGGCATAGAGCGCCTTGCCCGAGCGCACGGCATGGTCGAGCGCACCCATCGTTTCTTCCAGCGGCGTGTCGGGATCGAAACGGTGCGAATAGAAGACATCGACATAGTCGAGCCCCATCCGCTTGAGGCTCTGGTCGAGGCTGGCCAGAATGTATTTGCGCCCACCCCATTCGCCGTAGGGCCCGGCCCACATCTGGTAACCGGCCTTGGTCGAGATGATCAGTTCGTCGCGGTAGGCAGCGAAGTCGGTGCGCAGGATCTCACCGAAGGCGGTTTCGGCAGAACCGGGCGGCGGACCGTAATTGTTGGCGAGGTCGAAATGCGTGATGCCGAGGTCGAAGGCCTTGCGCGCGATCGCCTGCTTGGTCTTGTGCGGCGTGTCGTTGCCGAAATTGTGCCACAGGCCCAGCGAGATCGCCGGCAGCTTCAGGCCGGAGCGGCCACAGCGGTTGTAGACCATTTTCTCGTAACGGTTTTCGGCGGGCGTGTAGGGCATCGGAAAATCCTCGAATGGAAACGAGCCGGTCGGCTGCATCGTCACAACGCGGCGAGTTGGCTCTGCCCCCACCCTTACCCTCTCTCCGTCGAAACGGGGAGAGGGTTGAGGTGTGCTGCCCTATTTCTTCTTCGCCAAAAGCGCCTTGGCTTCCTTGACGCCAAGTGCGGCCGGCCGTTCGCAGGTGGTCTGCATGGCGACGAACTTGCCGGTTTCGCCGGAACGCAGCAGGCCGGTCATCACGTCGACGGCGTGCAGCGCCAGCTCCATCGAACAGCGGTGCGGCCGACCTTCCGCGATCGCCACCGCCATATCGGCAAGGCCTGACGTGCGGTAGTTGGCCATCATGCCTTGCGAATGCATCTCGTTGGGCACGCCGAACGGATGCGGCCAATTCGGCAGCTTCTTGACCGGCTTGGCCGCGACGGTGAAGCGAACGTCACCACCGAAGAAGTTCGGGTCCGGCACAAACACCGTACCCGCCTCGCCATAAAGCTCCATCGGCGCGTGGCCGTGGGCCCAGACGTCCCAGCTGGTGTTGAGCGTGATAACGGCGCCGTTCTCGAACTCCAGCAGCCCGTGGATGGTTGTCGGCGTGTTGACCGGTATCTTTTCACCCGCGCGCGGCTTTGAACTGATCGTGCGCTCCTTGGCCGGCGTCGTCGCGAAGGCCGCGACCTGCTTCACCGGCCCGATCAGCTGGATCAGATTGGTGATGTAATATGGTCCGATGTCGAGCACCGGCCCCGCGCCTGGCTGGAAGAAGAAATCCGGATTGGGGTGCCAGTGCTCCATGCCGTGGCCCATGACATGGCACGTGCCACTCGTGACCTTGCCAAGCTTGCCGGTGTCGATCAGGTTGCGCACCAATTGATGCGCGCCGCCGAGGAAAGTGTCTGGCGCCGAGCCGATGCGCAGACCCTTTTTCTCCGCCCGCTTCTTAAGGTCGAGCCCTTCCTTGACCGACAGCACGAACGGCTTTTCCGAATAGACGTGCTTGCCGGCGTCGAGGATCTGCTTCGAGACCTCGTAGTGCACCGCCGGGATGGTCAGGTTGACGATGATGTCGATGTCGTCGGCCTTGAGCAGGTCTTCGACGGTGTCGGCGCGCAGCTTGAACTCCTTCGCCCGAGCCTTGGCCGCCTCCATGTTGATGTCGGCGCAGGCACGCATTTCAATGCCGCGGAACAACGGCGCCAGCGAAAAATACGCCTTCGAGATGTTGCCGCAGCCGATCACGCCGATGCCAAGTTTCTTTGCCATGCTGGTTGCTCCTAATAGGTTTTGGCGGCTGCGATGGAGCGGCGGGCGAAACGCTCGATGTCGTTGGGGTTGTCCTGTTCCATGACGTAGTATTGGGCAGCACTCCTGGCACGCAACACTTTGATCAGGCCGGCCCAGTCGATGGTGCCATGGCCGACATCCGACCAGCCATCCTCATCCAGCCCCTCGCCGGGCTTGGCCATGTCCTTGACGTGGACGGCGCTGATGCGCTTGCCGTGTTTCTCGATCCACGGCAGCGGATCATCGCCGCCGCGCACCACCCAGGCAACGTCCATCTCCCAGCTGACATCGGGCGCGGATGACAGGATGTGGTCCTGCGGCACCGATCCGTCGGCAAGTTTCTTGAACTCGAAATCATGATTGTGCCAGGCAAAGCCGTAGCCGGCCTTTTTCGCGGCATCACCGACCTTGGCCAGGCGTTCGCCGAAACCACGCCAGCCGGCCACGTCGGATGGCCGCTGGTCGGGCATCAGGAAAGGACAGATGAGCAGCGTGATACCGAGTGCGTCGGCGGTTCTGCGCACGCCGTCAAAATCGTTCTCGAGCGCGTCGATCGAGAAATGCCCAGTCGGCATGGCAAGCCCGTTCCTGTCGAGCTCGGCACGGAATGCCCCGGGATCATCATAGACGCCGCCGAAACCTTCGACCTGAGCGTAGCCGAGCTTGCCGAGCATGGCGAGCACACCGTCCCAGGGTTGGAAATTGCGGGCGCTGTAAAGTTGGAATGACCAATTCATCGTCTCTGTCCGTTTTGCTTGGGGATCGTCGTTGGAAGGTTGGTTCTCGGAAGCTAGATGCGTGTGCCGGTTGCGGTGTCGAAAAGCGAGGCGCGCATCGGATCGAAGCCAAGCGTCACCGCCTCGTCGTTCTTGGGCGTGCGTTCCGAGGTCACTCGGACGCTGAAATTCTGCTGGGCAAGCTTCAGCCAGACCAGCGTGTCGGAGCCCATGGGTTCGACCACCTCGACATTGGCGGCCGTCGAGAACGGCCAGCCGGTGCCGCTGTTCAGGCTGACATGCTCGGGCCTGATACCGAATGTGACGGGGCCGGGAGCCGGAGGCTTGGCAAAGTCGTAAGTGCCGAGCGGGATCTTGATATCCCCGGCCGCGAACCGCCAGCCGCCGTCGGCGTCTTCCAGGTGGCCATCGACGAAGTTCATTGCGGGCGAACCGAGAAAGCCGGCGACGAAACGGTTGACCGGACGGTTGTAGATGGTCTGCGGCGCATCGAGCTGCTGGATGACGCCGCCCTTCATCACCGCGATGCGGTCGGCCAGCGTCATCGCCTCGATCTGGTCGTGGGTGACGTAGATCATGGTGTTCTGCAGCTTGCGATGCAGCAGCTTGATCTCGACGCGCAGTTCGGCGCGTAGCTTGGCATCGAGATTGGACAGCGGCTCGTCGAACAGGAACACGTCGACATCGCGCACCAGCGCCCGTCCGATGGCGACGCGCTGGCGCTGGCCGCCGGAAAGTGCGGCCGGCTTACGCTGCAGCAGCGGTTCGATCTGCAGGATTTCAGCCGCCCGCGTGATCCGCTTGGCGATCTCTTCTTTTGGCGTGCCGGCGACACGCAGCCCGAAGGACAGGTTCTTCTCCACCGTCATTTGCGGATAGAGCGCATAGGACTGGAACACCATGCCGATGCCGCGGTCCTTGGGCTCTTCCCAGGTGACGTTCTTGCCCTTGATGAAGATGCGGCCCTCGGAAACGTCGAGCAGGCCGGCAATGCAGTTGAGCAAGGTCGACTTGCCGCAGCCGGACGGCCCGAGCAGCACGATGAACTCGCCATCGGCGACATCCAGATTGAGCGTCTCCAGGACAGTCACCGCGCCGAAATTCAGCGACAGGTCCTGGATCGAAACGCTGGTATCGTTGGCTGCCGTCATCGCCATCACCCCTTCACCGCGCCGGCGGCGATGCCGCGTACGAAAAGCTTGCCGGAGATGAAGTAGACGATGAGCGGCACAAGCCCGGTCAGGATGGTTGCGGCCATATTGACGTTGTACTCCTTCACGCCTTGCACCGAATTGACGATGTTGTTGAGCTGCACCGTCATCGGATAGGTGTCGGGGCGGGTGTAGACGACGCCGAACAGGAAGTCGTTCCAGATGCCGGTCACCTGCAGGATGATGGCGACGACGAAGATCGGCAGCGACATCGGCAGCATGATGCGCAGGAAGATGCCCCAGAAGCCGGCACCGTCGACACGTGCCGCCCGGAACAGCTCCTCCGGCATCGAGGAGAAATAATTGCGGAACAGCAGCGTCAGGATCGGCATGCCGAAAATGGAATGGACGATCACCAGCCCGCTGAGGCTGCCATAGAGGCCGATCTCGCGCAGGATGATGACGATCGGATAGATCATCACCTGGTAGGGAATGAAGGCGCCGACGATCAGGATGATGAAGAACGTATCGGCGCCCTTGAAGCGCCAATTGGCCAGTGCATAACCGTTCACCGAGGCGATGGCGATCGACAGCAGCACTGACGGCACGGTGATGCGCACCGAATTCCAGAAGCCGCGCGAGAGCCCGTCGCAGTTAAGGCCGGTGCAGGCAGTCGACCACGCCTTGACCCACGGTTCGAAAGTGATCTCGAGCGGCGGTGAGAAGATGTTGCCGAGCCGGATCTCCGGCATGCCCTTGAGCGAGGTGACGACCATGACGTAGAGCGGCAAGAGGTAGTAGACCGCCATGACGAACAATGTGCCGTATAGGAAGACGTTGCGGCGCGAAATCACGCGGCGCGGCTTCGGGCCGTAGGGATCGGTGATGCCCTGGCGCGCGCCGGCGGCGGTGCTTGCTTGAGCGGTGATGTCTGCCATGCTCATTTGCGCCGCCCGAACTCGAGATAGGCCCAGGGCACGATGACGATCACCACCGAGAGCAGCATCATGGTCGAGGCAGCAAAGCCCTGGCCGAGGTTCTGGGCGAAGAACATATAGTCGTAGACGTATTTGGCCGGCACTTCCGAGGCGATGCCTGGGCCGCCGCTGGTCTGGGCCACGACGAGGTCATAGACCTTGACGATGCCGGCAGCGATGATGACGAGCGTGGTGATGAAGACCGGCCGCATCATCGGGATGACGATGAACAGATAGGTCTTCCACATCGGGATCCCATCCACCCGCGCCGCCTTCCAGATGTCCTCGTCAATGCCGCGCAGGCCAGCCAGCATCAGGCACATGATGAGCCCTGTGCCTTGCCACAGCGCCGCGATCGATATGCCGTAGATGACGATGCTGGAATTGTAGAGCGGGTCGAAGCTGAAGCTCGTCCAGCCTAAGTCGCGGACCACATGCTGGATGCCGAAATCCGGATTGAGCAGCCACTGCCAGACCAGGCCGGTGACGATGAAGGAGAGCGCGAAAGGATAGAGGAAGATGGTGCGCAACGTGTCCTCGAAGCGGATCTTCTGATCGAGCAGTGCTGCAAGCAGGAAGCCGATGACCAGCGAGAACACCAGCGAGATCGCGCCGTAGATCAGCAGGTTTTCGATCGAGATCAGCCAGCGCGGCGTCGCCCACAACCGGTAGTATTGGTCGAGCCCGACGAAATTCAGCCGCGGCAAGAGCTTCGAATTGGTGAAGGAATAGAGCACCGTCCAAACGGTGCCGCCGACGAAAACCACCATGGCGGTGAGGATCATCGGGATCGAGGCGACCTTCGCATTGAGGTTGCGGAACAGAAGGTTGGGGCGTTCGCTCTTGCTCATCTCGTCAGCCGGCTGGGTAAGGGCGGTGCATTCCCGGCCCTGCATTCGCAAGGCCGGGAGCGAGGTGGGTTGCCGCCAGCGTCAGTCCGCCGAAGCGATGAGGTCGGCGAAGCGCTTCTGTGCGTCTTCGACGGTCAATTCCGGCTTGGCGAAGAATTCGGCGAAAAGGTCTTCCTTCTGCTTCTGGGTGTCCTGTGAAAGCAGTTGGTCCGTCCATGGAATGACGGCACCCTTGGCGAGGATGGCGAGGCCTTTCTTCATGCAGTCGTTCGCCGCGTTGAGATCGACGTCGCCGCGCACCGGCAGGGAACCCTTCTTCAGATTGAAGGCAACCTGCGTCTTGGGATCGAGCAGCGTCTCGGCCAGCACCTCCTGCGCCTTGCTCTTGTCGGCATCCTTGAGCAGCGGGAAGTAGAAGGCGTCGCCGCCCGTGGCTATGACCTCGTTCAGCCCAAGGCCCGGCAGGCAGGTATAATCTTTGCCGGCGGTCTTGCCGGCAACCTGGAACTCGCCCTGTGCCCAGTCGCCCATGATCTGGCCACCCGCCTTGCCGGTGATGACCAGGTTGGTCGCCTGGTTCCAGTCCTGCACATTGGTGTTCTTCGCCATCTTGCGGGCATCGTCCGCGGCCTTGAAGACCTTGGCGACTTCGGGCCCGGCGGCGAACTTGGCATCCTTGTCCTTGTAGACCTTGAGGAACGTGTCCGTGCCGCCCACAGCCGCAAGCAGCACGTCGAAGGCACCGGAGGATTGCCAGGCTTGCCCGCCGACGGCGAGCGGGATGATGCCGGCCTTCTCCAGTGCCGGCGCTGCCGCCACGAATTCATTCCAGTCCTTCGGCAACGGCACGCCGGCCTTCGCGAAGGCTTCGTTGGACAGCCACAGCCACTGCCAGGAATGGATGTTGACGGGCACGCAATAGATCTTGCCGTCGATGGTGCAGCCGTCGAGCAGGCTCTTCGGCCGCACGACATCAGTCCACTTGCCCTTGGTGGCGACGTCGGTGAGGTCGCGCATCAGGCCGGCCTGCACCAGCTCTTCCGCCTGCCGGCCATGGTTGAATTGCGTGGCGCCCATCGGATCGCCACCGGTGATGCGGCTGATCATGATCGGCCGCGCCGTGCCGCCGGAGCCGGCAATGGCGCCGTCCACCCAGTGGTTGCCGGTCGCATCGAATGCCTTGGCAAGTTCCGCAACCGCCGCGGCCTCGCCGCCTGAAGTCCACCAATGGGTGACTTCCAGGTCCGTCGCGGCCGCCTGGCCGGCAAATTGCAGTGCAGCCGTCGCCGCCAGGGCAGCGGTCAAAAATCTGTATCGCATTTCGGCTCCTCCCAGAATCTGAAACGTTACAGATTTTCGATACGGCAATTGCGCGGGCTGTGCAACCCATCAACGAAGCGCCCTCGATATTTTTTCGGGCCGCGAACAAATCCGCCTGAATGATCGCGCTTCTCATGCACTGCAGCATGGTTTGCTGCGGCGCAAACACCGAAATGCCGCCTGATACGGGCAAAAGGCGGCGGCAGGGGCGATTTCTCCTGGAATCCCAATGCGTTTCGCAAAAAGAACCATCCACCTCGTGACGAGGACATACATCTCGATACTGGCAATCTGTAACGTTTCAGTATATTGACGCTTTGCCGGGGCTGGGACGCATATCGTATCGCTATGGCGGCGATTGCCGACATGGCCCGCGGCTGCTATGCGCCTGACGGGCGGGACGAATGGACAGACAGCGTACGGACAAGAACGGGGAGAACTCGGCACAGGGACGGCCGACGTTGAAGACGCTTGCCTTCATGACCGGGCTCGGCGTCACCACCGTGTCACGCGCCTTGAAGGATGCCCCGGAAATCGGCGCCGAGACCAGGCGCCGCGTCCAACTCGTCGCCAAGCAGATCGGCTACCGGCCGAACCGCGCCGGCGTGCGTCTGCGCACCGGCAGGACCAATGTCATCAGCCTCGTGCTCAACACCGACCGCGAGATCATGAGCTTCGTCTCGGACATCATCTACGGCGTTTCGGAAGTGCTCGCCGAAACGCCCTATCACCTGATCGTCACGCCCTATTCCCGCTCGCAGGATCCGATGGAGCCGATCCGCTATCTCGTCGAGACCGGCTCGGCCGATGGCGTCATCATCTCGCGCACCCAACCGAACGATCCGCGCGCCCGCTACATGCTCGAGCACGGCATGCCCTTTGCCACGCATGGCCGCACCGATATGGGCCTCGTCCACCCCTACCATGACTTCGACAACCATGTATTTGCGATGGAAGCCGTGCGCCGCCTGGCGAGCATGGGCAGGCGCAAGCTGGCGCTTCTGTCGCCGCCACCCGGGCTGACCTATTATGGCCACACGCTGAACGGCTTTGCCGATGCGCTGAGCGAGGTCGGCGCCAGCGAAATTCCGTTCAACACCGTTTCCATCGATCACACGATCGAGCAGATCAGGACCAGGACCGCGCAGGTGATGCGCCGCGAAAACAGGCCGGACGGCTTCGTCAGCAGCGCCGCCGCCGCGACACTGGCTATCGTCGCCGGCATCGAAGATGCCGGCCTCAAGCTTGGCCGCGACGTCGATGTCGTGTCCAAGCAATCGTCGGACCTGTTGCACCTGTTCCGGCCGGAATTGCTCGTCGTCAACGAGAACTTCCGCCTGGCCGGCTCCGATCTCGCCCGCTCCGTGCTCGGCTGGATCGGCGGCGCCGCACCCGGCTCGCTGCAGCGCCTGGTCGCCACCAGCGAGGTTCAGGCGTTCAGACCGCCGGTTTCCGTTTAGGCTCTTGGGCCGGCTTGTCAGCCAGCCGCACCGCTTCCCCACGGCCCATGGAACGCGCCTTTGTCGTCGATACGCTCGAAGCCGTGCGCGCCGAAGAAGTCGCGCTGCGCCTGGATCAGATTCGAGGTGCCGCGGCCCTGGCGATAGCTGTCGAAATAGGCAAGTGCGGAAGACAGCGCCGGAACCGGCGAGCCGGCTTCCGAAGCCCTCGCCACGATGCGGCGCAGCGACGGATGCGCTCCCTGCATCAGCGAGATGAAGGCCGGCGCCATCAGAAGGTTGGTCGAGGCGCCGCCCTTGCTGAAGGCTTCCGCCATGGTGTCGAGCATCTGCGAGCGGATGATGCAGCCGGCGCGCCAGATCCTGGCGATGGTCGGCATCGGCAGGTTCCAATTGAATTCCTTCGACGCGCCGCTCATCACCGCGAAACCTTGGGCGTAGGCGGCGATCTTGCCGGCGAACAGCGCCAGTTCCAGATCTTTCAGCAAGGCGTCCTTGTCACCGGAAATCTTCGTCACGCCGATGTTGCCATAGGCCTTTTCCGCCGCCAGCCGCTCGTTCTTGATCGACGACAGAACGCGCGCCGCCACCGCCGCCTCGATCGCGGTGGCCGGGATGCCGAGCTGCTGCGCCTCGATGACCGACCATTTGCCGGTGCCCTTCTGGCCGGCGCGGTCGAGGATGATGTCGACCACCGGTTTGCCGGTCTTCGGATCGTCGGCGGCCAGCACCTTGGCGGTGATCTCGATCAGGTAGGAGTTGAGCCGGCCCTTGTTCCAGTCGGCAAACACCGTGCCGATCTCTTTCGGACCCATGCCTAGGCCGTCGCGCAGGATGCCGTAGATCTCCGCGATCATCTGCATGTCGGCATATTCGATGCCGTTGTGGATGGTTTTGACGAAATGTCCGGCGCCGTCGGTGCCGAGCCATGCCGCGCAGGGTTCGTCCTTGAATTTGGCGGAGATCGCCGTCAGCACCTTCTCGACGCGCTTCCATGAGTCCTCCGTGCCGCCGACCATGATCGACGGCCCGTGGCGTGCCCCCTCCTCGCCGCCGGACACGCCCATGCCTATGAAGGTGAGACCCGAACCGGAAAGCTCGGAGAAGCGCCGCATCGTGTCGCGGAAATTGGCGTTGCCGGCATCGATGACGATGTCGTTGGCCGACAGCACGCCGCGCAGTGCCGCGATCTGTTCGTCGACCGGCTTGCCGGCCAGCACCATGATGATGATCGGGCGCGGCGGCCGGATCGCGGCGGCGAGCTCTTCAAGGCTGTAGCAGGGCACGACCATGTCCCTGAGCGCGCCGGCATTCTCGACAAAGGCATCGGTGCGCGCCCTGGTGCGGTTGAAGACAGCGATGCGGTGCCCGTGCTCGGCGATGTTGAGCGCCAGGTTGGAGCCCATCGTGCCAAGGCCGATCAGGCCGATTTCGGCTTTTTCCATCGTTTCTTCCCTGCTCTCGGATCGTTTGTTGAGACCGCGATTTTGCGGGCGATGATTGACGGGCCTTGACGCCTGCGTCAACCGCCTCGCCGAATTGTGTTGCCCGGATTGTCGGTCGTGCCCGTGTAGAGGTACCTGGCAGTCCCGCCTACGGCCTGATGTCGACGGGCGCCTCGATCTTCACCATCTGAAAATCCGAGACCAGTATGTCGATGCGCACCGTCCACCGGCCAGGCACCGGAATGACGAGGTTGTCGACGCGCCAGCTGCCGTCGCCGGGCTTGGTTGCCGTGCGCTTCAAGGGTTCGATGCCGGAATCGGGCTTTGACAGCACAAGCGTTACCTCCTTGGCGTCGAGCGGGCCGAAATCGCCGCTCATGATGACCATCGAGGCAACGACCGGGCCGGCATGGCCGGGAGTGATGTTGAGATCGGCCATCGCTTGCAGCGCGTGGATATGGACCGACACCGGTTGCGCTGCCGCGATCGCCAGGGCTCGTGGCGGCGGTGTGAAGCGCCAGCCCGCGGCAACGCCGAAAATCGCCAACACGATCAACATCTCGACGCCGATCGAGCGGACCAGCCTGCGTTGAACTTCCGTCGATCCCGCCTCGGCCGATGCCGTGAGTTTCCAGCGGTTGACGGCAGCGAGCGTGAACAGAAAGACCAGCAGCCCGAGCTTGATCAGCAGCAGCCTTCCATAGGCGGTGTCGACCAATGCCGCGGGCGTTTGCACCTGGATGACGGCAAGCACGGTGCCGGCAGCGGCAAGCACGGCCACCACGGGCAGGATCCCCCAAGAAAATCGCCGCAGGAATGGCGTGGCCTCCGCCGATTGCCCCTTGAGCGCCAGCCCGAGTGGGACCAATGCGCCGACCCACGACGCGATGCAGACGCCATGCAGGAACACCATCGGCCGCGTCAGCCATTGCGGTTCGGCGGCACTGGCATGGCCGCTGGCGGCAAGCGCAATCCCCACCCCGGCCAGGCCGGCCAGCGCCAATGGCTTGGCGGTGGCACGGGGACCGGCCAGCGACAGCAGGCCAAGCCCCAGCGCGATCAGCGCGACCAGCACCGTCCAGCCGAAGCTGGTGCCGAGCCCGGTCCGCCAGATGACCGATTGTGCCAGATGGGAGAGCGGCGCCCCGAGTGCATCAAGCCCCTGCAATCCGAGCGACAGGGACGACGCGACCAGCCCGCTCAGGATTGCAGCTGCAACGAAGCGCTGCCCGGCACGGGCACTTCCGGCCAACCAGGCAAGCGCGAAGGCGCCGCCAACGCCGAGGAAGAGGCCGACGTAGAGAAAGATTTTGCTCGCCCAGATAGCCGACCGCAACGGCCAGTCGATGGCTTCGGATACGGCCGGCGGTTCGCTGGGCGCGCCGATGGAAAACAGCAGCGATCCGCCGACGGGATGACCGTCTGCGGAGATGACGCGCCAGCTCAAGACATGCGTGCCCGACTTGAGCGGCTGCGGATTGTCGATCTCGACGGTCTGGTCGCTGAGACGAAAGGCGGTCAGTGGAACCGGCTTGCCGTCGGGCTTCACCAGCGTCAGCACCAGAGGCGAGACCGGCTCGCTGAAGGTCAGCGAGAACTGCGCCGGTCCCTGTGCCAGCACCGCGCCGTCGGCCGGGTCGGTCTTGATCAGCGCGGCATGGGCAAAGGCCTGATCTGACACGGCAAGGCTGGCAAGAAACACGATCACAGCCAACAGGCCGACGGCAAGCCGGCCGGTGCGTTTGCCGGTCATGCAAGCCGTTTGCAGGAGGGAGGTCGTGCTCATGTCACCGCCACGAAAAAGAGCGGCGCACTCGAAAGAGCGCGCCGCCTGGGAGATCATTTCTTCGGCAGCAGCTTGATGCCGGGTGCCGGGCTTTCCAGTGCGTCTTCATCCTGCCCTGCCGCTGGAATCTCGATCCAGCGATCGGCTGCACCGTCGCATTCCTGCACGACCGGGAAATAGAGTTTTTGGCCGACGGGGAGGTCCGCCGTCAGCGTCGCGCGGAAAACGAACTCGTCATAGAATTCATCGGGCAGGTTGCCGCCGCTCCAGTCGACCTCCTTGACCCCATCGGTCACCGCCTGACCGTAGAGCTGGTAGGATTTCTCGTACTTGCCCTTCTTGGTCTGCAGCGTCCAGCCGGGCTTCGGCATCGGCTTGATCGCGATCACCCCTTCCGGAATCTGCACGCGCACGGCGGTCGTCGCCTTGCCGTCGCAGCCATGCGGCACGCGCAAAACGGCCTTGTAGGTCGAGCCGACCGCCGCCTCCTGGGTTTCGAACGTGATATGCGCGAAGGCGGCGCTGGTTCCGAGCGCGAGAAGTGCGCCGGCCGACAAAAGATATTTGTTCATGATGGTCCCTCGGATTTTCAAGATTTGTCGAGCTGGCGCGGTCAATTGGCGTGATCGTCCACGGCGCCGCCGCCCATGCCTTCGACGGCGAAATCGACGCTGACGGCGCCGGCCTTTTCGAAGGTCAGGGTGGCGGAGAACTTTTCGCCCTGTTTGGGTTGCCGCTTCAGGCCCATGAACATCAAATGATAGCCGCCAGGTGCAAGGGTTACCTTGCCGCCGGCCGGAATTTCCAGGCCGCCGGCAACCGGCCGCATGGTCATGACGCCGTCCTTGACGCCCATCTCATGCAGCTCGGCCTTTTCGGAGACATCGGAGGAAATCGACACCAGCCGGTCCGGCGCACTGCCCTTGTTGGTGATGGTGAAATAACCGCCGGCCACTTTGGCGCCGGCCGGCGTGGCGCGCGACCAGGGGTGGCCGATCTCAAGATCGCCAACCTTGAACTCATGCGCGAAGACGGACTGCGCGCCTGTGAACAGCAGCGCAAGAGCCAGCACGGCAATGCCGACACGCTCTTCGATGCCGCGTAGAATGCTGCCGGCCATAGGACGCGCGGCGTCAGGGAAAAAATGGGACATGGTTGCTCCATGAAGTGAAGGTCGCGCCGTTGCCGGTCGCGAGCAGTTAGATCTTTGGATGGGTACGCCCACGAAAGGTTCCGCCGGGCAAACAGGCTCAGGCCGTCAGCGGCGGCGCGCGCGGGTTCGACGGCGAGCGCTCACGCGCAAAGTCGAGATGGATGGCCGCCGGGAAGACAAAGGCGACCGTTTCAAAGGAAAGGCTGCCCGGCGCCAGACCGGCATTGGGCGGCGGCGCAAAGGCCGCCGAAACCATGCTGCAGCCGAGCACGCAGCATGCCGGCAGATGGGACGGCGGCTGGTTGCCGCCCGGAAGCTGGGTTGCGCCTTCATGGGTACAGATGACGTTGCCGAAAGCGTCGAGTTGCGATGCATTGGGACCGGCGCCGAAGGCGAATGCACCAAGCGTCGACTGGAGCAACAGCAGATAGGCCGCGACAAGCGCGACCGGCATGCTCCATCGTCTCCTCGATACGCCCAAAGCCCTGCCTCTTCGCAGCAACCAACCATATCTAGCACGGGGCCGGCGGGTGGAAAATCGCCAAATCGCCGCGGCGGCAACGCGGCAGGCCCAAGGCATGTCGCCCAGAAGTGTATAGCGGTTTTGGGACAACATGCATGAAACAAGGCTCCGAGCCGCGATGCGGCTCAGTGTTTTTGCAGCGACCGGCTCTCCGGGATCGAGGTCAGCAATGTCTGGCGCGCCGACTTCAAATGCTTGCGGCAAGCGGCGTCGACCTTGCCGAGATCGCGTGATTTCAGCGCTTCTATGTAGACCAGATGCTCACCGATCGCGACTTCGTTGCGCTCGCGTTCCTGCGCCTTGTTCCACTGGTAATGGTAGTGGAAGATCATGGCGATGACATCGTAGAAATCGACGATGAAGCGATTGCGCGATGCCCGGTGGATCAGCCGGTGGAAGCGCTCGTCGAGTTCGGAGAACTCGGTGAAGCGGGCGGCTATGTCGTTTGCCAGCTGGCGATGCTCGTCTTCCAGGCGGTCGAGATCGGTCCAGACTGCGCTGTCCTGCGGTAAAGCGGCAAAGGCGGCCGCCGAGCGCAGTTCGAACATCTCGCGGATTTCGGTCAGCTCCAGCGCGAAGGCGCGCGTAAAGCCCTTCAGCACCCAATGACTGTTGCGACGTTTCTCGATCAGGCCGAAGCGGGAGAAGCGGATCAGGAACTCGCGCACGCTGGTGGTGCCAACGCCGATCTCGCGCGCCAGTTCGAGTTCGTTGATCTGCATGCCGGCTTCGGCGCCGCCGGCGAGCAGCCGACGCATGAACGACCGTTCGATGATCTCGGCCAGCGTGTCTGTCTCTTCCTCGGGGAAGAAATCATCGGGAAGCGGTTCGCGCAGCACCGTCTTGGCGCGCTTGTTCCAGGCGATCAGCCCGGTCTCTTCCATGCGCGCGAGAATGGTGCGCACCGTGGTCCGGCTGACGCCAAGCAAGGTGCCCAGTTCCGGCTCCGAAGGCAGGCTGCGCGTTTCGTCGAGCAGCCGCAGGCAGCGGTTGTAGGCATCCTTGTAGACGTTGTTGCTCTTCGACATCCCTGACCCGTTGCACGCCGTCGCTTGCAGCGGACGGTTTGAAGCGCAATATGACGTTCGCATGGCTCTGAGAAGCGAAATCGCTTCCCGGAACAACCCGGAGACATGCGGAACTCCCCACGAAAAAACAATTGACGCAAAACTGTTTTTTCACGATAAAAGACAATATCTCTAAACAGGCGCGTGTCAATCCGCCCCGCGCAACCCAGGATCACCCAGGAAACCGCCCGTGAACGCCTCCAACTGCATTCTTCTGTCCCCCGCCGACAATGTCGCCGTCGCGAACGGCCGCATCGAGATCGGCACCGCGCTGCCGGGCGGTGCCGTCGCCAGTGCGCTGATCGAGCCCGGCCACAAGGTGGCGATCAAGCCGATCGCCGCCGGAGAGGCCGTCGTGAAATACGCCCAGGCGATCGGTCGCGCGACACAGGACATCGCAGCCGGCGAGCACGTGCATTCGCACAATCTGGTTTTCGAATCCGGCCGCTTGCCGGTCGTGCCGCCGAGCGAGGCCGAGCACGCGACGGAGGCCGACCGCGCCCGCACCTTCATGGGCTATCGCCGCGCCGATGGCCGCGCCGGCACGCGCAACTTCATCGGCATCGTCGCCAGCGTCAATTGCTCGGCCACCGTCTGCCATTCCATCGCCGATACCGCCAACCGCACGCTGTTGCCGAAATACCCCGGCATCGACGGCTTCGTGCCGATCGTGCACGGCCAGGGCTGCGGCATGAGCGGCACCGGCGACGGCATGATGGTGCTGCACCGCACGCTTGCCGGCTATGCCCGCCACCCGAATTTCGGCGGCGTGCTGATGGTCGGCCTCGGCTGCGAGGTCAACCAGCTCACCCTCTACGGCCAGAAGGGCGTCGCTGCCGGCAAGCGCCATTTCAACATCCAGGACGCCGGCGGGTCGCGCAAATCGGTGGAAAAAGCGATGGGCGTGCTGGCCGAGATCGCCGAGGAAGTCGGCCAGTTGAAGCGTGAGCCGATCCCGGTCAGCGAGATCGTCGTCGGCCTGCAATGCGGCGGCTCCGACGGCATGTCGGGCATCACGGCCAATCCGGCGCTGGGCGCGGCTGTCGACATCCTGGCCGGCGTCGGCGGTATCGGCATCCTCTCCGAGACCACGGAAATCTACGGCGCCGAGCATCTGCTTGCCTACCGCGCGGCAACGCCGGAGATCGCGCAGAAGCTCGACGGCTTCGTGAAGTGGTGGGAGGACCACGTCGCCAAGCATGGCGCCTCGATCGACAACAATCCCTCGCCCGGCAACAAGCGCGGCGGCCTCACCACCATCCTGGAGAAGTCCCTCGGTGCGGTCGCCAAGGGCGGCCAGACGCCGCTCAACGGCGTCTTCGGCTACGCCGAAAAAGTCACCGGCAGTGGCCTCGTGTTCATGGATACGCCTGGCTACGACCCGGTTTCGGCGACCGGCCAGGTGGCGGGCGGCGCCAACGTCATCGTCTTCACCACCGGCCGCGGCTCCTGCTTCGGCTGCCGTCCGACGCCGTCGATCAAAGTCGCCACCAACTCGACCATGTACCACCAGATGGAAGAGGACATGGACGTCAATTGCGGCGTCATCGCCTCCGGCGAAAAAACCATCGCCGGCATGGGCCGCGAGATCTTCGAACTGATCGTCGAGACGGCTTCCGGCCGCAAGACCAAGAGCGAGGATTTTGGCTACGGCGACAACGAGTTCGTGCCCTGGCATCTTGGCGCAACGCTTTAGATTTTACTGATATAAAGTAGACTGCGCGCCGGTCAGCGGCGGGCAACGGGGAGGTTTTGCATGGAAAAACGCCGTATCGGTCGGACAGCTCTGGAGGTCACCGAAGTCAGTTTCGGCGGCGCCGCACTTGGCGGCCTTTACCGCGCCTGTTCGCGCGAAGCGGCGATGGAGACGCTGCAGGGCGCCTGGGATGCCGGCCTGCGCTATTTCGACACCGCACCCTTCTACGGTTTCGGACTGTCGGAGCGCCGCTTCGGCGACTTCCTGCGTTACAAGCCGCGCGATTCCTATGTGCTGTCGACCAAGGTCGGCCGGCTGTTTCGCCCGGTGCCGGACGATCAGGTTCCCGATCACTCCTATGTCGATCCGCTGCCCTTCGCGCTCGACTACGACTATTCCTATGACGGCATTATGCGGTCGGTCGAGTTCAGCTATGCGCGGCTTGGCCTAAACAGGATAGACATCCTGTTTGTCCACGACATCGGCGCCTACACCCATGGTATCGAGAAGACCAAGCTGCATTTTCGCGACCTGATGGATGGCGGCCTCAAGGCACTCGAAGAGCTGAAACGGACTGGCGTCATTTCCGCCTATGGGCTTGGCGTCAACGAGGTGCAGATCTGCCTGGACGTGATGCGCCGGGCGCCGCTCGACTGCATCCTGCTTGCCAGCCGCTATTCCTTGCTCGACCGCAGTGCCGAAGCCGAGTTGCTGCCGCTATGCCGGGCACAGCAGACCTCCTTGGTCATTGGCGGCGTGTTCAACTCCGGCATCCTGGCAACCGGCCCGGTGCAAGGCGCACATTTCGACTACCGCCCCGCCAGCCATGACGTGCTCGACCGCGTCGGCGCAATGGAGAGGATCGCCGCCGAGGGTGGCTATCCGCTCGCCGCCGCAGCGTTCCAATTCCCCTTGCATGAAGCTGCCGTCGCCACCGTACTGACCGGCACCGCCAAACTGGCAAATCTGACGCGCAACCTCGAGCTGCTCGACATCGACGTACCGGAAGCGGAATACGCCAAATATCGTCCCTACACGCTGGTGCAGGAGCTGGTGTGAAACTTCATGTTCCTGCGGCACATGGAGGAATGGATATTCCATATTGACGAATTGGTGGAATTAATATTCCATACATTCCCAGAACGGAACGGAAGCGTGACGGCGCCAATGGGAGAACAGGGCGGGGGATCTGCCTCTGCCAGACCTCGCAACGACTGATCAAACACCGCTTGCATCGATCTGTTCGATGCACTATCAAAACAGGGCAACTGTTTTTTATTGATAAAGTTCTGTTTGGGACCGCGCCTATCCGAACGGAGCTTCCGTATCGTTCACCGGGCGACTTAGGGAGGAAACCTCATGAAATTCGTGACCAGCATTCTCAACCGCCGCGCCGTCATGGCGCTGGCAGCAGCTTCAATGCTCGCCGGCGTCATGCATTCGGCGCCGGTTTCGGCGGCGGACGTCACCATTCCGATCATCGTCAAGGACACCACGTCCTTCTACTGGCAGATCGTTCTGGCCGGCGCCCGCAAGGCCGGCAAGGATCTCGGCGTCAACGTGCCGGAACTCGGCGCCCAGGCTGAAACCGACGTCAACGGCCAGGTCTCGATCCTCGAGAACGCCGTTGCCAGCAACCCGGCGGCCATCGTCATTGCGCCGACCGAGTTCAAGGCGCTCGGCAAGCCGATCGATGAAGCCGCTGCCAAGGTGAAGGTCATCGGCATCGACTCCGGTGCCGACTCCAAGGCCTTCACCTCGTTCCTGACCACCGACAACGTCCAGGGCGGCCGCGTCGCTGCCGACGGCCTCGCAGCCGCCATCGGCGCCGCCAACGGCGGCAAGATCGAGGGCGACGTCGCCCTGATCACCAACGCACCTGGCGCCGGCTCGCTCGAACAGCGCAAGCAGGGCTTCACCGAACAGCTGGCCGCCAAATATCCGGGCCTCAAGCTGGTTGCCGACAAATATGCCGACGGCCAGGCCACCACCGGCCTCAACATCGCCACCGACCTGATCACCGCCAACCCGAACCTCAAGGGCATCTTCGCTTCCAACCTGATCATGGCGCAGGGCGTCGGCCAGGCCGTCGCGGAAAACAACCTTGGCGGCAAGCTGGCGCTGGTCGGTTTCGACAGCGACGAGAAGCTGATCAAGTTCCTCAACGACGGCGTCATTTCCGCCCTCGTCGTCCAGGATCCGTACCGGATGGGCTATGACGGCATCAAGACCGCGCTCGCCGCCTCCAAGGGCGAGAAGGTCGAAGCCAATGTCGACACCGGCGCCAATCTGGTGACCAAGGACAACATGAAAGACCCCAAGATCGACGCGTTGCTCAATCCGAAGCTCTGAGCCGTCGCATCCGCAATCGTCTCCGGGGCACCTCGCCCCGGAGACACAAACTGCCGCACGAACGGCTTGGCAATCCGCACGCCTGAGCCAGGCTGTTTTCGAGGCATATCCCTGCCTCGCCGCGTGCCAATCGTGAGGCCAGCCTGGGAAGCCAATCCGGGAGGCCAATCTGGGAGGATTGTCATGATTTCGACGGCGCAGGAACTGCATCCCGCACCCGTTCTGGAACAGGGGCGGACTATCCTCGAATTACGCGGGCTGGAGAAGCGCTATCCCGGCACCCACGCGCTGAAACCGGTCGACCTCGCCTTCAAGTCCGGTGAGATCCACGCCATCGTCGGCGAAAACGGCGCCGGCAAATCCACGCTCATCAAGCTTCTGACCGGCGTCATGCCGCGCACCTCCGGAGAGATTGTCTGGGAGGGCCAGCCGGCCGCCCTGGCGACGCCGCACGAGGCGATGGCGCTCGGCATCAATGCCGTGCACCAGGAAGTCGTGCTGTGCCGTCACCTGACGGTCGCCGCCAACATGTTCCTCGGCGAGGAGAATTCGCGCTTCGGCATCCTGCAGCAGCGCGCCATGGTCAGGCAGGCGCAGACGATCATCGACGACCTAGGCTTCGACCTGCCGGCGCATGTCACGCTCGGCGACCTGACCATCGGCCAGCAGCAGCTGATAGCCGCCGCCCGCGCCACCGTGCGCGGCACCAAATTCCTGATCTTCGACGAGCCGACCGCCTACCTCACCCGCAAGGAAGCCGACCAGCTCTTCACGCTGATCCGCCGTCTGAAGGGCGAAGGCGTGACGATCATCTACATCAGCCACCGCATGGAGGAAGTGTTCGAACTCGCCGACCGGGTATCCGTGCTGCGCGACGGCACGCTGGTCGGCACCCGCAATATCGCAGAGACCAACGATGCCGAACTGGTCAAGATGATGATCAACCGCTCGATCGAGCAGGTCTATCACAAGGAGCATTTCACGCCGGGCGCCGCCGTCATCGAGGCGAAAAACCTGTCCGGCAAGGGCTTCGAAAATGTCTCGATGACGGTCCGCGCCGGCGAGATCGTCGGACTCTATGGGCTGATTGGCGCCGGACGCAGCGAGTTCGTCACCACGCTCTACGGCCGCCACCGCAAATCCGCCGGCCAGATCCTCTGGGAAGGCAAGGAGGTACAGGTCAATTCCGAACATGACGCGATCAAGCTCGGCATGGCGCTGGCGCCGGAGAGCCGCCGCGACCAGGGCCTCTGCCTCAACCTGCCGGTCGGCTTCAACCTCAACCTGCCGATCTACAAGCGCATCTCGAACAATCTGCTGATTTCGAGCACGCAGGAGAAGACGCAGGCCGATCGCCAGATCGCCGATCTGCGCATCAAGACACCGACACGTGGCGCGCTGGCATCCAGCCTGTCGGGCGGCAACCAGCAGAAGATCGTCATCGGCAAATGGCTGGCGCACGGCGCCAAGCTGTTCATCTTCGACGAACCGACCGTCGGCGTCGATGTCGGCACCAAGGCCGAGATCTACCGCCTGTTCGGCGCGCTTTTGTCAAAGGGCGCCGGCATCATCCTGATCTCGTCCTATCTGCCGGAAGTCTATGAACTCGCCGATACGCTGCATGTGTTCCGGCGCGGCAAACTGGTGGCGACGCACGGTTTTCACGCCGCCAGCCACGAGGATATTCTCACTCAGGCGCTCGCCGAGAAACAAGAAAAGTTGGGAGGACAGATATGAGCACCGAGGCGATCGCCGTCGAAAAACCGAAGCGCAACTATAATGTCCTGTTCGGGCTGACGCTATTGGCGCTGCTGGTTCTGCTCTGGATCCTCCTCTCCGTGACGACGACGAGCTTCGCCTCGGCCAACAACATAGCCAATCTCCTGCGCCAGGGCTCGATGATCGCCATCATGGCGGTCGGCCAGACCTTCGTCATCATCACCGGCGGCATCGATCTGTCGGTCGGCGCCGTGGTCGGCTTCGCCACCGTGGTCGTGGCCATGATGATCAATGCCGGCTTCCCCATCTGGCTCGCCATTCTGGTGACGCTGCTGGTCGGTGTCGCCATCGGCATGTTCCACGGCTTCGGTATCGTCAAGATGGGCCTGCCGCCCTTCATCATCACGCTGGCGACGTTGACCTCGCTGCGCGGCATCGGCCTTTTGATGACCAACGGCAATTCGATCAACATCAACAGCGACACCTTCACCGCCTTCTCGCGCAATTCCTTCATCGGCATCCCCAACCTGTTCTGGATGGTGATCCTGGTCGGCATTCCGGCCTATATCTTCCTGCACCACAGCCGCTGGGGCAGATACCTGTTTTCGGTCGGCTCCAACGCCGAGGCCTCGCGCCTGTCCGGCGTCAATGTCCAGCGCACCATCTACATGGCCTACACGCTGTCGGGCCTGTGCGCCGCCTTTGTCGGCGTGCTGCTGGCCGCCCGCATCGGCATCGGCAACCCGACGCAGGCCGAGGGCTGGGAACTGCAGGCGATCGCGTCGTCGGTCATCGGCGGCACCTCGCTGTTCGGCGCCGTCGGCTCGGTGCATGGGCCGCTGCTCGGCGCCTTCATCCTGGCCACCATCAACAACGGCGCCAACCTGCTCAACGTCAATTCGTTCTGGCAGCGCATCATCACCGGCGCGCTGATCATCATCATCGTCTACTTCGACGGCCTGCGCCGCCGCGGCAAGTAGCGACCCCGCAATCAACCGCCGGTCCGCCACACCAACGGGCCGGCGATTTCATGACTGGATTAGCGCATGAAAGCCGTCCTCTGCCGTTCGCCCGGCGATCTTGTCCTTGAAGACCGGCCCGCACCCGAGGCACCGCCTCCCGGCTGGGCGCTGGTGGCGGTCAGCCATGTCGGCATCTGCGGCACCGACTACCACATTTTCGAGGGCAAGCACCCGTTCCTCGCCTATCCCCGCATCATGGGTCATGAGGTCTCGGGTACCGTGATGGAGACCGGCGAAGGCGTCGAACTGGCCATTGGTGAGCCCGTCGTCGTCAACCCCTATCTTTCCTGCGGCAAGTGCATCGCCTGCCGGCACGGCAAGCCCAATTGCTGTGTCAGGATCGAGGTGCTTGGCGTGCATCGCGACGGCGCCATGTGCGAACGCATCCTGGTGCCGGCGCAAAATCTCTATCCGGCCAACGGCCTTTCGCTGGCCGACGCCGCTGCCGTCGAGTTCCTGGCCATCGGCGCGCATGCCGTGCGGCGCGCCCGCGCCGACCCCGGCGCCCACACGCTGGTCATCGGCGCCGGCCCGATCGGGCTCGGCACCGCCATCTTCGCCCGCATCGCCGGGCTCGACGTGACGCTGCTCGACATGAGCAGTGAAAGGCTCGCCTTCGCTGGAAACGAGCTTGGTTTCCAGACCCTAGACGGCTCGCGCGGCGCGGTGCCCGATCTGATCAGGGAAGCGACATCAGGCGAAGGCTTCGATGTGGTCTTCGACGCCACCGGCAACACCCAGTCGGTGCAGTCGGCCTTCGCCCATGTCGCGCATGGCGGAACGCTGGTGCTGGTCTCCGTCGTCAAGGACGACATCAGCTTTTCCGATCCGGAATTCCACAAGCGCGAGATGACGCTGATCGGCAGCCGCAACGCGCTGCGCGCCGACTTCGACCATGTCGCCGCCTCGATCCGCAACGGGGCCGTACCACTGGCCAAGCTCGTCACACACCGCACCACACTCGCCGCCACGCCGCGCGATCTGGCTCGTTGGGCGCATGAGAAATCCGGCCTGATCAAGGCTGTGATCGAGGTGGGGTTATAACATGGCAGGCGGCGAAGCCGGTCCTCAAATGCGCCGCCGCTGGCAAGTGAATGCGGCCGAGCTGGGCCGGGCACTCCCTACAGCGCCGACAGCTTCAGCTCCACCCGTTCGGCCGGAAAGCGCGACTCGGAAAACTGGATCGGCTGGCCGTCCGGCGTGACGTTGACGGCAACCGTGACCAGCACGATGGCGCCCGGCTGCAGGTCGAGGTCGGCAAGGTCCGCCGCATCGGCATGGCGCGCCGACAGCACGGTCGATTGCCTGAGATAGTCGTCTATGCCGAACCGCGCCAGCGATGCGGTGATCGAGCCTGTTTCCGCCATCGCGGCATCGATGCCGGCAAAGCGCCGGGCCTCGAACCAGCCGGCAGCGCGCGACACCGGCCGTCCGTCGGCTTCGCCGCGCGTTTCCAACCGGATCACATCGGCTCCCTTGGGAAGACCCAGTCCCTCGGCGACGCGCTGGCTGGCCGGCTCGACCGACGAGGCGAGCAGGACGATGTGCCGTTCCGTCGTTTGCCCTTGCAGCCCTGTCGAAAACCGTGTGCGCGCCCCGATCGGATAGGACAGCCGCTTGCGCGACAGTACGAAGGTGCCGCGCCCCTGCTCGGCCCGCAGCACGCCTTCCCTTACAAGGGCTGATATGGCGTTGCGCACCGTGTGACGGTTGACGCCATAGCGTTCTGCCAGCGCCACCTCCGGCGGCAGCGCTGCATTCTCCGTGAAATCGCCGATGGCGATCGCATGCAGGATCTTGTCGGCGATCTGCCGCCACAGCGAAACGCCACTGCGCCGCTCGATGCTGTCCGCTAACAGCCGCCCGACCATCATTGCCCCCAACCTTCCAGCGCCCAGTCTTCCAGCGCCCAGTCTTCTATCGCTGTCATCCACCCGTCATGGACACCCGTTAGATAATAGGTATAATTTGTATAGTTGTCTATATCAATAGACAAATTTGGCCACGAGGACGATAGCTTATGCGAGGACAGGAAGCCCGCCACCAGGCCGAGCGCAAGGCCGCCATGGCAACCCTTGCGCAATCCAGCGGCGATGACATCGTCCGGCTCTGGAATGAGGCCGGACTGCCTTCGGACGCTGAACTGTTGCGCGGCCCCGAAACCGGCCTGGTCACCCTGCGCGGCCGCATCGGCGGCGGCGGCGCCCCTTTCAATGTCGGCGAGGCGACCGTCACCCGCGCCACAGTCAGGCTACCCACCGGACAGGTCGGCCATTGCTATGCGCTTGGCCGCGACAAGCAGAAGGCGAAGCTGGCGGCTATCGCCGACGCCCTATGGCAGGACCCTGCCCGCCGCAATGAGGTCGAGACCGGACTGATAGCGCCTCTGCGGTCGGCTCTGACCATGGCGCACGAAAAACGCCGCGCCGAGACGGCGGCAACGAAGGTCGATTTCTTCACCATGGTTCGCGGAGAAGACTGATGGACGCAGCTGTGCAATCGATCGAGGGCGGGTTCGCCGATCCGGTCTTCAACGCCCAGACCGTGTTCCGCGCCGTGATGGACGCAATGGCGCGGCCGGGCAGCGTGCAGCCGCTGCCGGCCTTCGCCCGCCCGCCGGCGCCGCTCTCGGCTACCGCCGGCGCCATAGCGCTGGCGCTGTGCGACAACGACACGCCGCTCTGGCTCGACCCGGCTTTGCAGGCCTCCACCGCGATCAGATCCTGGCTTGGTTTCCATACCGGCGCGCCATTGGCCAACACACCGGCCGATGCGCATTTCGCCTTGATCGCCGCACCTGCCGAGATGATGGCGCTCGATGGCTTTTCGCAGGGCACGCAGGATTATCCCGACCGCTCGACGACGCTGATCCTGCAGGTCAGCGATCTGGTCTCCGGCACGCCGCTATTGCTCGAAGGTCCCGGCATCGAAACCAGCGCCACGATCGCGCCGGCGCAGATGCCACGCCATTTCGTCGAGCAGTGGAAGCAGAATATCAAGCGCTTTCCGCGCGGCGTCGACATCATCCTCGCCACATCAGGCGGCATTGCCTGCCTGCCGCGCACGACGCGCATCAAGACGATGGAGGCGTAAGATGTATGTCGCGGTAAAAGGCGGCGAAGCGGCAATCGCCAACGCCCACAGCCTGCTGGCCGACCGCCGGCGTGGCGACCGTTCGGTGCCCGCCCTTCGTCTCGACCAGATCGTCGAGCAGCTGGCGCTCGGCGTCGACCGGGTGATGAGCGAAGGCTCGCTCTATGATCGTGAACTGGCCGCGCTCGCCATCGTCCAGGCGCGCGGCGACATGATCGAGGCGATCTTCCTGGTGCGCGCCTACCGCACCACGCTGCCGCGCTTCGGCTACTCCAGGCCCATCGACACCGCCAACATGCTGGTCGAGCGGCGCGTCTCGGCGACCTACAAGGATCTGCCCGGCGGCCAGTTGCTCGGACCGACCTTCGACTACACCCACCGGCTGCTCGATCCCGAGCTTGCCGCAGGCGCCGATGTCGCCGAGCCCTTGCTGCGCGACACGGAAGCGCAAGCCATGCCGCGCGTCTCGGCGATCCTCGCCCGCGAAGGCTTGATCGAACCGGATGGCGACATGCCGCAGGACCATGTCCCCGGCGACATCACCCGCGAGCCGCTCGAATTCCCGATGGCGCGCGACATCCGCCTGCAGGCGCTGTCACGCGGCGATGAAGGGTTCCTGCTGGCGCTCGGCTATTCCACCCAGCGCGGCTATGCCCGCAATCACCCCTTCGTCGGCGAGATCCGCATCGGCGAAGTCGAGCTGGAGCTCGACGTGCCCGAACTGCCCTTCTCGGTGCCGCTCGGCACTGTCCGCGTCACCGAATGCCAGATGGTCAACCAGTTCAAAGGCTCAGCCAAGGCGCCGCCGCAATTCACCCGCGGCTACGGCCTGGTCTTCGGCCAGAGCGAACGCAAGGCGATGGCCGTGGCACTCTGCGACCGGGCGCTGCGCGCGAAGGAGCTCGGCGAGGATGTCGTCGCCGCGGCCCAGGACGAGGAGTTCGTCATCTCGCACTCCGACAATGTCCAGGCGACCGGCTTCGTCGAGCATCTGAAGCTGCCGCACTATGTCGATTTCCAGGCCGAACTCGATCTCGTGCGCCGCATGCGTGCCGAATATGACGCCCGCCAAAACCCCGTGAAGGTCGAAGAGAAGCGGGAGGCCGCGGAATGATCGAGGGCCTTTCCCACATGACCTTCATCGTCCGCGATCTCGAGCGGATGACCGAGATCCTCGAGAGCGTGTTCGACGCACGCGAAGTCTATGCCAGCGACGCCAGGCAGTTCTCGCTGTCGCGCGAAAAATTCTTCCTGATCGGTGACATCTGGGTCGCCATCATGGAGGGCGAACCCTTGCCGGAGCGCAGCTACAACCACATCGCCTTCAAGATCGATGACGCCGATTTCGACCGCTATGCCGAGCGCATCGGCAGGCTCGGCCTCGATATGCGCCCGCCGCGCCCGCGCGTCGAGGGTGAAGGCCGCTCGATCTATTTCTACGACGAAGACAACCACATGTTCGAACTGCACACCGGCACGCTCCATGAGCGGCTGGCGCGCTATGC
>NZ_RZQP01000480.1:0-1349 GCF_003998165.1 Mesorhizobium sp. M7A.F.Ca.US.007.01.2.1
GTGGAGGGCGAGCGCGCCCGCAATGCCGCCGACCGTGCAGTGGCGATGTCATTCGCCGATTGGGGGATTCCACCCTGACCAGCGTGCAGGCGGTGCGTCGGGCGCTGCCAACGGTGAAGCTGATCGCGTCGGGCGGGATCCGCGATGGCGTCGACGTGGCCAAGGCCATCCGCCTGGGCGCGGACATCGCCGGGCAGGCGGCCAGCGTGCTGGGCGCGGCGACAGTGTCCACCGGGGCCGTTGTCGCGCATTTCGAGATCGTCATCCGCCAGTTGGCCGTCGCCTGCTTCTGCACGGGCTCGGCTGATCTGGCGGCGTTGCGTCAGGCGCGCTTGTTGCCCTCGTCGCATTTGTCCGCCGGTTGATGTCGGCGTCGTCCGCACGCTAACAGCAGGCTGCTGAAATACCTACGCCAAAGACAGACTATTGATCCCCCTGGCGAGACGGCTCGATTGACGGGAGCGATGTGTTCATGGAGCAGCTGTTCACGATGAAGCGGTTGGAAGATTTCGTTCCAGCCGGTCATCCTGGTGCCCGCACCGGCTGATGATCAATGGAGCGCTGGTGCGGCTAGACGGCATCCTTTCCGGCATGTACGCCTGCAGTGCCAAAGGCGGTCGCCCCAGCGTTGCGCCGGAGAAATTGCTGCGGGCCGTGTGTTGCAGGTGTTCTACAGCGTCCGTCGGAATTGATGCAGCAGGTGCTGCTGTGGCAAGGCCAAGACCCGGGAATGCCGTCAGCTTTGATCAGGCGCTTCGGGCCGTCGGAAACGCGCGAAGAGTCCGGCTTTCGAAAAAGGCCGAACGCCTCAGATAAAGCCAGAACTCCTTGGGTCACCATCAAACCAATTTGACGCCCCGGGACAATTTCGTCCGGCATTGTCCGGTGTGCGACGATGTTGGGGATGCGACATAGGCGGATTGCCGTGTATTTAAACCGCTTTTCCTTTGGCACGCATATTGCGCCCTATCGGTAAACCTCGTCATGGGCCGGCGGCAATCGCTCGGAGATTGTCGAAATAGCACAATGATTTCTGCCGGGGTGACATCCGGCCCGACTAGAGCAGGACCTTTCAGATGATGCAGAAAAGCAAGCGGCCATACTCGCGGGGAAATAGTCGCGTCAGGGCTGCATGGACGCTCTTTCCTGGTTGTTTCGGCGGCGGACGCCAACTCTTCAATCGGCACCCGAACCAGTGCCTGGATGTCCAAGGAGCGCCCCTGTTGCGCGTGCCTGGCTGCACCCGCGTGCTGGCTCTCCTCCAAGGCGACGCTTCGGCGCTGCTGCAGACCGGCGACGAGAACCCAACTTCAAAATTAGCATTCCGAAAACCGAAAGAAGTGAACAGG
>NZ_RZQP01000481.1:0-1339 GCF_003998165.1 Mesorhizobium sp. M7A.F.Ca.US.007.01.2.1
GGCCAACCAGAAGCAGGGCCGGCAAGGCGCTGCCGCTGCCGGCTGGCAGGCCGGCAACCGAGCTGCGTCTGAAAGAACTTCCCTGCATCGAGCGGTCCTGTTCAAAACGGGGCGCGCAAGCCGCGCCCCGTCGGTCTGCAACGGTGTTACTTGGTCTGCCAGGCATACCAGCGCGCGGCGATCTCGTCGCGATGCTCGGCCCAGTAGTTCATGTCGAGGTTGATCTGGCCGTCGACATGGGCATCAGGCAGGGCCTTGACGGCATCGGCGGGCATCTCCGCCTTGGCCTTGGTGTTGATGGGCGCATAGCCGCTTGCCTCGGCGAATTTCGCCTGGCCGGTCGGGCTGGTGGCGGCGGCGAGGAACTTCATCGCGCTGTCCTTGTTCTTGGCGCCCTTCGGCACGACGAGCACGTCGGCGGCGGTGAGGTTCTGCTTCCAGGCGACGCCGACGTCGGTGCCATCCTGCTGGAGGGCGAAGACACGCCCGTTCCACAACTGACCGAAGGCAGCCTCGCCGGAGGCAATCAGCTGCTGTGATTCAGCGCCGCCGCCCCACCAGACGATATCGGATTTGATGGTGTCGAGTTTCTTGAAGGCACGATCGAGATCAAGCGGATAAAGCTTGTCCGCCGGCACGCCGTCGGCCAGCAAAGCGATCTCGATGACGCCCGGCGCCGACCATTTGTAGAAGGTCCGCTTTCCGGGAAACTTCTTGGTGTCGAACATGTCGGCCCAGCCGGTCGGTTCGCCCGAGACGGCGCCCTTGTTCCAGGCGAGCACGAAGGAGTAGTAGAAGCTGCCGACGGCATGCTCATTGCTGAAACGCGGGTCAAGATCGGCCTTGGGCACGACCGCATAGTCGATCGGCTCCAGCAGCCCGTCCTTGGCGGCCTTTATGGCGAAATCCATTTCCACGTCGACGACATCCCAGGTGACATTGCCGGCGTCGACCATGGCCTTGAGCTTGCCATAGTCGGTCGGTCCGTCCTGCAGCACCTTGATGCCGGAGCTGGCTTCGAAGGGGGCTGCCCAGGATTTGGTCTGCGCTTCCTGCGTGGTGCCGCCCCAGCTGGTGAACGCCATCTCATCGGCCTTGGCGGCGGTTGCCGTGAGTAGCCCGGCCAGCAGGCCGGTCAAAATCAGTTTCATGTCATTCTCCTCTGTTGGTCTGTTTTTGTTTTTCTCAGTGCACCTGCGTCCCGCGGTTCTCAGCGCATGACGAAGGGATCGGGGATCGGCTCGTCCGAGGTGTTGATCCAGACGGATTTCGAGCGTGTGTAATCTCTGATGGTGTCGAGCCCACCCTCCCGGCCGAGCCCCGACAGGCCGTAGCCGCC
>NZ_RZQP01000482.1:0-1269 GCF_003998165.1 Mesorhizobium sp. M7A.F.Ca.US.007.01.2.1
CAATTCGGTCGATACAGGGGTTGACCTTCGCAACGTCCGCATGCGGTTCCTTTTCTTCGAGACATTCAAGTTTCCCTCCGCCGAACTGACCGCGAAGGTAGATCCCGCCGCATTTGCCGACCTGGCGACCAAGCGACGTGTGAAGGCGGTTCTTCCGTTCCGTCTCAGCCTGCACGGGGTCGACAAGGATCTTCAAGCCAACATCGTGGTCACCATGATCAGCGACACCATGGTGTCGGTCGCTTCGGAGGCTCCTGTCGCCGTGCATGTGGAAGACTTCGGATTGCTGCCGAACGTGGATAAACTCCAGCAGGCGGCCAACGTGACCAATATTGTTCCCACGGCATCGGTTTCATTCGATTTCGTTTTCGTCGCTGACGGCAGCAAGCCGGCTGTTGTCCAACCGGTTGCGGCGAGCACTGCCGATGTCGGGCCTGTCACCACCGATGCGGCGAAGACCAGCTTCAGCGACGAGGAGTGCCTCAACAGGTTCGCGGTGCTGTCGCGCACCGGAGCCATCTACTTTAGAACGGCGAGCGCGCGGCTCGATAGCCAAAGCCGGCCGCTGCTTGCTGAGGTCGTCGGCGTCGTGGGCAAGTGCCCGGGCCTGAAGGTCGAGGTTTCTGGACACACCGATTCCGACGGGTCGCCCATCGAGAACAAGCGCCTGTCGGAGCGAAGGGCCCAGGCGGTTGCCGACGCCATAGTTGCCGCTGGCATTCCGCGCACCCAGATCGCGGCGACTGGCTATGGCGAGGAGCGCCCGGTTGCCGACAACGACACGCCGAAGAACAAGGCGCTCAATCGGCGGATCGAGTTTTCCGCCACTAAGCTCGTCAACTGAGGGACGCCCTGTTGTCCCGGGTGGGTTTTGATCGTATCGGCCATTGCGGTGGACTTGTGGGCGCCATTGCGCTTGTAGCGCTGGCACTGCTTTTGACTTTGTCGGCCGCCAGTGCTGAACGCCGTGTTGCGTTGGTCCTTGGCAACTCCCAATATGAGCATGCGCCGGCGCTGACCAATCCGGTACGCGACGCCCACGCCATGGCCGAACGCCTCGAGAATCTGGACTTTGAAGTCGTTTCCGGCTTCGATCTGACCAAATTGCAGACCCAGACGACGATTGCGCAATTCGCAAAGCAGGTGCGCGGCGCCGATATCGCCCTTTTTTTCTACGCCGGCCACGGGTTGCAGGTTTCAGGCAGCAACTACCTTCTTCCGGTCGACGCAGCACTCGAGGACGAGACTTCGCTCGATTTCGAGGCGGTG
>NZ_RZQP01000483.1:0-1262 GCF_003998165.1 Mesorhizobium sp. M7A.F.Ca.US.007.01.2.1
CGACATGAACTATCAGCGGTTTTTCGAGGAAGCGATCGACCAGCTCCATGCCGAGCGTCGCTACCGCGTTTTCGCCGACCTCGAGCGGATCGCGGGCAAGTTCCCGCGCGCCATCTGGCGTTCCAATGGCCGTGCCGAGGAAATCACCGTCTGGTGCTCCAACGACTATCTCGGCATGGGCCAGCATCCCGACGTCATCGCCGCGTTCCAGAATACCGCTGGCAAGATGGGTTCGGGCGCCGGCGGCACCCGCAACATTTCCGGCACCTCGAACCCGTTGGTCGAGCTCGAGGTGGAGCTTGCCGACCTGCACGACAAGGAAGCGGCACTGGTCTTCACCTCCGGTTTCGTCTCCAACGAAGCCTCGATCTCGACCATCGCGAAGCTTTTGCCCAACTGCCTGATCATCTCGGACGAATTGAACCACGCCTCGATGATCGAAGGCGTGCGGCGTTCCGGCGCCGAGAAGAAGATCTTCCGCCACAATGACGTGGCGCATCTGGAAAGCCTTTTGCAGGCGGCGGGGCGCGAACGCGCCAAGCTGATCGTCTTCGAAAGCGTCTATTCGATGGATGGCGACATCGCGCCGATCAAAGAGATCGTCGAACTCGCCGAGCGCTACAACGCCATGACCTATATCGACGAGGTCCATGCCGTCGGCATGTACGGGCCGCGCGGCGGCGGCATCACCGAGCGCGAAGGCCTGGCCGACCGCATCGACATCATCGAAGGCACGCTGGCCAAGGCATTCGGCACGCTGGGCGGCTACATCACCGGCACCAGCGCTGTGATCGACGCCGTGCGCTCCTATGCGCCGGGCTTCATCTTCACCACGGCACTGCCGCCGGCGATCGCTGCCGCCGCGACCGCGTCGATCCGCCATCTCAAGCGCTCGCAGGCCGAGCGTGACGCCCAGCAGCAGCAGGCCGCGAGAACCAAGCACATCCTGTCGGCCGCCGGCCTGCCGGTGATGGATTCGCCGACGCACATCGTGCCGCTGCTGGTCGGCGATCCCGAGGCCTGCAAGATGGCCAGCGACCGCCTGCTCGGCGTGCACGGCATCTACATCCAGCCGATCAACTACCCGACCGTGCCGCGCGGCACCGAGCGGCTGCGCATCACGCCGACGCCGTTCCATTCCGATGCGCTGATCGCCGAATTGCAGGATGCGCTGGTCGAGACCTGGGATGCGCTCGGCATCCCCTATGGTTCGGCAGGTCGGCCTTCGGTGGCCAAGAGCGACCGCATCATTCCCCTGCTGG
>NZ_RZQP01000484.1:0-1195 GCF_003998165.1 Mesorhizobium sp. M7A.F.Ca.US.007.01.2.1
GCGCATGAGATCAACCAGCCGGTCGCCGCCATCCGCACCTATGCCGAGAATGCAGGTCGTTTTCTGGACAGCGGCAAGACCGGATCGGCCAGCGGCAATCTGACATCGATCGTTTCGATGACCGAACGCATCGGCGCGATCACCGGCACCTTGCGCACTTTCGCCCGCCGGCCGGGCGTCGCCGCTTCGCCGCTGCCGGTGCGCGAGGCGATCGACGGCGCGCTGTCGCTGCTGTCAGGCCGCATACGCGATTCCGGCGTCACCATCGTCAGGCCGCGCGGCAATGCCTCGCCGGTGGTCATGGCGAGCCGCATCCGGCTGGAGCAGATCCTGGTCAATCTTTTGCAAAATGCATTGGACGCGATGAAGGACCAGCCCGATCCCCGCATCGAGATCGAACTTGCCGAGCGCGACGACAGGGTGCTGATTTCGGTGCGCGACAATGGACCCGGCCTTGGTCCGGAGGCGGCTGGCAATCTGTTCATGCCGTTCCAGACCACCAAGGAGAAGGGGCTTGGCCTGGGGCTGGTGATCTCGCAGGAGATCGCCCAGGAATTGGGCGGCACGCTGCGGCTCGATCCCGGCAATGGCAGCGGCGCATCCTTCACCATCGATTTGAGGCGAATTGAATGACAGACGGATCAGGGCTGGTCGCGCTCGTCGACGACGATGCGGACCTCCTTCACGCCACCACGCAATTGCTCGAGCTTGCCGGCTTCACGGTGGTCGCACTCGACGCCGCCGAGGCAGCACTTGCCGTCGTCGACAGGAATTTCGAGGGCGTCGTCGTCAGCGATATCCGCATGCCGGGCATGAACGGGCTGCAGCTGTTCGATCGCATCAAAGCGATCGACGCGGATATACCGGTGATCCTGGTTACCGGGCATGGCGATGTCGATCTCGCTGTGGCCGCGCTCAAGGACGGCGTTTACGATTTCATCCCGAAACCCTATGCCGGAGAACGCCTTGTCGAGGCGCTGAAACGGGCATCGGAAAAGCGGCGGCTGGTGATGGAAAACCGGCGGCTGCGCGAAGCCGCGGCATTGGCCGCCGACGGCCTGCCGCTGATCGGCGAGGCGCCTGCCATCAAACGGTTGCGCGAAACCTTGCGCCAGATCGCCGACATGGATGTCGACGTGCTGGTCGAGGGAGAAACGGGAACCGGCAAGGAAGTGGTGGCGGACCTCCTGCACCT
>NZ_RZQP01000485.1:0-1167 GCF_003998165.1 Mesorhizobium sp. M7A.F.Ca.US.007.01.2.1
CCCCCATCGCCGGTCTCGTCGTCGGCCTGATCGGCGCCATCGTTTTTGCCACGGCGGAACGGTTCGGCCTTGCCATGGGGCCGGCCGCCGCACTTGCCCTTGTGGCAACCCTGCTCACCACCGGCTGCCTGCATGAGGACGGCCTGTCCGACGTCGCCGACGGTTTTGGCGGCGGCAAATCGCGCGGCCGCAAACTTGAGATCATGCGCGACAGCCGCATCGGCGCCTATGGCGCGGCGGCGCTGGCTCTGTCGCTGCTGATCCGCTGGAGCGCGCTGTCGGAGTTCGTCGATCCCACACAGGCCCTGTTTGCCCTCCTGGCCGCACACGCGGCCTCGCGCGGCCTGCTTGGCGCCTTCATGCATCTCTTGCCTCCAGCGCGCGTCAACGGCCTCTCGGTCGACGCCGGCACCGTCTCGCAGGAAACCGCCATAGCCGGCGCCTTGCTCGGCGCGATCCCGCTTCTCCTGCTCGGGCTGGGCGGCGCCGTCTTCGCGCTGATCCTGCTTGGCCTGCTGTTTGCCGCATTCCGCGCCCTTTGCTTCAACCAGATCGAGGGCCAGACCGGCGACACGATCGGCGCGTTGCAGCAGGCAAGCGAGATCGCGGTGCTGCTCGTCGCTTCCGTAGCGCTTTCCTGATCCCTTTGGCCTGATCCCCATGGCCTGATTCCTTTTCGGAGACTTTGCCCCCATGTCCTTCAAGTCCCTACGTGAATTGCGCGCCGCCTGCCTCGACCTGCCGGCTGGCAGCGATGCCGCGGCCAATGCGGTCGCACGCCGCCAGGACAAGCTGACCAAGCCGCAAGGCAGCCTCGGCCGGCTCGAGACCATCGCCGCGTGGCTGGCGCGCTGGCAGGGCCGCGACATGCCGAAACTCGACCGCGTCAAGGTTTTCGTCTTCGCCGGCAACCACGGCGTCACCGCGCAAGGTGTGTCGGCCTATCCCTCGGAAGTCACCGTGCAGATGGTGGCGAATTTCGCTGGCGGCGGTGCCGCCATCAACCAGCTTGCCCGCATGGCCGGCGCCGAACTCGACGTCATCCCGCTCGATCTCGACCATCCGACCGGCGACTTCACCCAAGGTCCGGCAATGGACGAAGCGCCCTTTCTGGCGGCGGTCTCGGCCGGCTATGATGCGGTGACGAAGGATCTTGACCTTATCTGC
>NZ_RZQP01000486.1:0-1161 GCF_003998165.1 Mesorhizobium sp. M7A.F.Ca.US.007.01.2.1
ATCTTGGCCTGGAGTTCTCGGAGCCCGCGCAGGACGACCGCGAGGGGTGGGCCAAGCTGATGAAGAAGGCCGGCGTCAAGGGCATCCACATCGCCGAACGCGACACCCAGCGCACCAAGAAGCCGAAACCGATGGACGTGTTCTGGAACACATGGTCGGTCGAAGGCTTCATCTCCGAGGGCCTGCAGCCCGCGGAACTTGGCTGGGGCACACACGAGACATGGATGCCGAAGAACGCCAAGAAGCACAAGCACGGCTCGAAGGCAGCCATCTACCTGGAGCAGCCGGGCGCCAACACGCGCGTGCGCTCGTGGTGCCCGACGCCCGGCGCGCAATACGGCCTGCTGGTGACGCATAACGAGGCGATCTCTATCGCCGATTTCTTCACCGTGCGTTCGAAGAAGGGCAAGGTGCATTACCGCCCGACCTGCCACTATGCCTATCATCCCTGCAACGACGCGATGCTGTCGCTTGACGAGATGTTCGGCGCCGCCGGCAAGCCTCAGCCGGTGCATCATGTGCTCGACGAGAACGAGTTGATCGACGGCGTCGACGAACTCGGCGTGCTGCTCTACGGCCACGACAAGAATGCCTACTGGTACGGCTCGCAGCTGTCGCTCGCCGAGGCGCGCAAGCTGGCCCCCTACCAGAACGCCACCGGCATGCAGGTCACCTCGGCGGTGCTCTCGGGCATGGTCTGGGCGCTGGAGAATCCCGAGGCCGGCATCGTCGAAGCCGACGAGATGGACTACAGGCGGTGCCTGGAAGTGCAGTCCCAGTATCTCGGACCGGTCAAGGGCTACTACACCGACTGGACGCCGCTCGATAACCGTCCCGGCCTGTTCCCGGAAGACCTCGACCGGAACGACCCGTGGCAGTTCCGCAACATCCTTGTGCGATAGCAGCACCGCCCACCTGCCTCACTGCCTTGCAATCGCCCGGAAATCGGGCGATTGAAGGGATGCGGACCATAGCGATACGTATTCATCTGGACGCACGTCGCTCTGGAAACTTGGATGCACGCCTCGTGCTTGTCGAAAATCGATTTCCGATTTTTGGGCCGATGCGAGAGGAGAGGATTTTCACATGATCATTGCGCGCAAAATTCTTTCGATGAGCGTGGCGGGTGCCATTGCGGCGATGCTCGCCGCCTGTGCGACC
>NZ_RZQP01000487.1:0-1160 GCF_003998165.1 Mesorhizobium sp. M7A.F.Ca.US.007.01.2.1
ATGGAAGAACACCCCGACCTGTTCTGGGCTTTGCGCGGCGGCGGCGGCAATTTCGGCATCGTCACCTGCTTCACCTTCCGAGCGCAGCAAATATCTTCAGTGCTCGGCGGCCTGATCGTTCACGCACGCGACAAGTCCGGTGAGGTGTTGCGCTTCTATCGTGACTTCATGGCCACGGCACCGGAGGAACTGACTGCCTACGCGGCCATGCTGACGACGCCGGACGGTATGCCGGCGGTCGGCGTAATCGCATGCTGGTGCGGTGACGTGGTAGAAGGCGCACGTGTGCTGGCGCCGCTGCGAGCTTTCGGTCCCCCAATGCTCGATGCCATCCAGCTAATGCCCTTCCCGACGATGCAGAAGCTGCTTGACGGCGCTTTCCCGGACGGGACCCACAATTTCTGGAAGGCGAGCTTCGTTCCGCAACTTACCGACACGATCATAGACCTGCTTGTCGAGCATGGAAATCGGATGAAGTCGCCTCTTTCGGCCTGCATCGTAGAGTTCTATGGCGGCGCGCCAGGCAGGATCAGTCGCGCTGAATCCGCCTTCGCCCAGCGCGGCGCGGAATACAACATAGGAATGACCGCGCAGTGGGTGGATCCGGCCGAAAGCGAAAGGCATATTGCCTGGGTACGCGCCATGTATGATGCGTTCGAGCCGCATTCGAGCGGAATGCACCTTCTGAACTTTCAGAGCGAGCCCGCGGACCAAGTTATCCGCGCCTCATTCGGCGAAAACTACAGACGGCTTGCGGAAGTGAAAAGCAAATACGACCCGACCAACTTTTTTAGCGTCAACCAAAACATCTCGGCCGCGACACATTAAGCGCCTTCGACAAACTGAGGCGAACTGATCGAAAGTTCCCTTGGGGTCAGCATGATCGCGGGCACCTAGGCATAAGCTCGGGGCTATCAGCACCGTGCATCCGGACGGTCTCCAGAGGCAGCCGTCATACAGGTGACGTTGGGCAACGACCTCAACATCGTGTTCGACAGCTTTCCCGGAAGTCGGAAGCTGGCAAATATCAAACGAGACAGCCGGATCGCCATGGTGATCGGCTGGGATGAAAATGTCACGGTTCAAAATCGAAGGCCGGGCCCGACCTGCCAAGGCTAACGAATTACAGCGGTTGAGAGATGTCCACGTTGCCAACTGTC
>NZ_RZQP01000488.1:0-1129 GCF_003998165.1 Mesorhizobium sp. M7A.F.Ca.US.007.01.2.1
GTGCTGCACCCCGGCGAGGAGACGCCCGCCGCCAGCTTCGCGCAAAATGCACAGGCGGGAGATGTCATCGGCATGATCGGACCCGGTGGCGGCGACGCTCCGGTGGCGCAGACCTTGCTTCTGCTCGGCGACGACACAGCACTTCCCGCCATAGGCAGGATTCTGGAATATCTGCCGCCGTCAACACGCGCTGAGGCGCTGATCGAGATCGATGGGCCGGATGACCGGATGGCGCTGGCACAGGGGGACAATATCGACATCACCTGGCTTTACCGGCACGGCCGCGAGGCCGGCACCGCGGGCCTGTTGTCGACCGCCTTGCGTGAGCGCAATCAGATGGCGCTTGCCGACGGCCTGTACGTCTGGGCCAGTTGCGAATTCGGTGACTTCCGGGAGATCCGCAAGATCGTGCGTAAACAGTGGGGCCTGCCGCGCGACCGCCACCTGGTTACGGCCTACTGGCGCCGGGACGCGCACAGCGTGGGCGAGGGCGGCGAGGACTAGCCGCTGCCTATTGCCTGACGCTTCTCGCCACCAGCCGCGCCATGCTCGGGCCGATCAGCAGCACGATCAGGAAGCGTGCTGATTGCAGGGCCATGACGAAAGAGATGTCGACGTTCTGCGCTGCTGCAGCGATGATGGCGATGCTGTCCATGCCGCCGGGGCTGGTCGCCAGATAGGCGGTCAGCGGATCGATGCCCAGGAGATGGCTGATCATGAAGGCAAGGCCGCCGCAAAAGGCGATCAAGGCCACGATCGAGGCGATGATCTGCGGCAAGGCGCGCGCCGCATGGCGCAGGATCGCCCTTGTGAAGTTCAGGCCGATCGACCAGCCGACCATGGCGTAGCTGACGGCCAGCAGCCATTGCGGCAATTGCATTTCCACGCCCAAGCCGAGATGGACGACGGTGCCGAAGATGAAGGTGCCGAGGAAGAAGGGCGAGGGCAGTCGGCACAACTTTCCCGCCAGGCCGCCTACGACCGCGATGCCGATGGTGGCGGCGAAGGCTTGGGCATCGATCGGCGGAAACCAGACGATGGCGGGGATTTCGACCTCAGACGTGTCGACCCACATCTTGGCAACGAGTGCCGCCGTCATCGAGACGAAGATGACGCGCAGATATTGCAT
>NZ_RZQP01000489.1:0-1107 GCF_003998165.1 Mesorhizobium sp. M7A.F.Ca.US.007.01.2.1
TGGTGGAACTGTCCGATGACACCTTGCCGCGAACTTCGCCGTTGACGGTGGTCGCGGCCGACATCTTCAGGTTGAAGCCGGTCGACAGCGCGGCGGAAAAATCGGCATCGTTGAAGTCGATCTCCCTGGTGTCGATTTCGGTGGTGTTCTTGTAGCCGAAACGCTGCTGCAATTCGCCTCGCGCATAGGGGCTGATCACCATTCCGTTGCTTAGCGTGTAGTCGCCATAGATGCCGGGCTCGAGCTTGATCGCGCCAAAAGAAAGCTTGCTCTTGCCGAACTCGTTGCCGCCGCTGTCTTTATAGGGATCGCCACGGAAGGAAACGCCAAGCAGGCCGCCACGCAGATCGAAGCGGGTGCGCTCGCCCAGCTTGAAGATATGGCCGACCGATGCCGTCACTGCATAGCCCTTGGTATCATAGCTGCCGGTGGTGCCGAGCACGCCGTTCGTCACGTCGCTTCCACCGATGAAGCCGGAGGCCGAGACGAGCGCGTAATTGTAGTCCTTGCGAAACAGCGCGTAGCCGCCGAACAGGCCGGCCTTGTTGGTACCTTCGCCGATGGCATCAAATCCCCGAAACGCGCCGAGGTTGACGTCGGTCGAGGCGTAGCCGGCGAAAACGCCGATGTTCAGGCCGTACTCATTGTCGAACTGGAAGTGTTTGGCGGCATTGAAATCCAGGCTGATGGCAGCCGAAAAATCATTGGCATCGAAGCTCGGGCCGGAGCCGTTCAAGCCGCCGCCGCTGATGTTGTAGCCGTCATGCTCGGTATGGGCGAACTGGCCTGAAGCAAAGACCCCGAAACTTTCCGAAACCGGCACCATTCCAGAACCGGATGCGGGCGAGAGATGCAGGTCAGCATCGAGCGCGTCGCGGTTTATGCCGTAGAGAGCCTCGATTGCCACCGCGACCGCGCCGGCGTTGGTGGCACTGGTCGGCGCCGCCGCAATGCCAAAATTGACTGGCGTGGCACGCAGGAACACGCTGCCATTCGGGCCTGTGACGATCGCATAGGTGAAAAGCGAACCCGGTGTGCCGGGCACGCCTGCGACGCTGAACGTCCCGGTGACCGGGCCGTTGGTCGAAACAATGAGCGGTATGTCGG
>NZ_RZQP01000048.1:0-34624 GCF_003998165.1 Mesorhizobium sp. M7A.F.Ca.US.007.01.2.1
AGACTGCTCTGCGCGCGGCGAATGTCTTTGATCCGAACTCGGTCGCGCGCCTGCTGGACAAATGCGCTGCCAAGACCGGCGATGGGGATCTGTCCAACTCGGACAACATGGCATTGGTCGGCGTGCTGTCGACGCAGCTCCTCCATCAGCAGTTTGTCGCAAGCCGCCCATCGAGCGCGCATGCGGTCGACCTCAGGATAGACGTCGATCACCTGCACAGGGAAGAGGTGCTGGTATGATGCATGGCGCCGTACCTCTGCTGGACGATTACCTCAGCCATTCGGCCGAACGGCTCGGCGACAAGATAGCGCTGGTGTGCGGCGAGCACCGGCTCACCTATGACGAGCTTGAGACACGCTCCAGCGCGGTCGCCCGTCATCTCGTCACGTCCGGGGTCGCTCCCGGTGACCGCGTTATGATCTTCGCCGACAACACCGTCGAGACCGTGGTCAGCTTCTGGGCGGTTCTCAAGGCGAGCGCCGTTGTGTGCGTCGTCAATCCGCTCACCAAGAGCGACAAGCTGGGGTATTTGCTCAACGATTGCCTTCCGGCAGCATTGATCACCGACAAACATTTGCAGCCGGTCTTTGCTGAGCCGGCGCGTAACTGTCCGTCGCTGCGGCGGCTCATCGTCTCCGGTCAGGTGGACGACGCCGAGCTCCGGGGATTGCCGCATGCCGTGCGCTGGGATGAGGCGGCTGCCGGCCACGGCAAAGCGCCGGCCCGCCGCCGCATCGATATCGATCTCGCAGCCATCATCTACACGTCGGGCTCGACCGGCGAACCCAAAGGCGTGATGCTGACACACAGGAACATGATGACAGCCTGCACGTCTATCGCCTCGTACCTTGAGCTTGGCGAAGACGACGTGATCCTCAATGTCTTGCCCCTGGCCTTCGACTACGGCCTCTACCAGATGATAATGGCATTCCGTACCGGGGCGCGGTTGGTCCTCGAGCGCTCGTTTGCCTTCCCCGCACAGATACTTGCGATCATCGAAAGGGAGAGAGTTACAGGCTTTCCCGGCGTGCCGACCATCTTTGCCGCGCTGTCGGATCTCAGGACGCTGAAGGCAAATGATTTTGCAAGCATAAGGTATGTCACGAATACGGCGGCAGCCCTGCCGCTTAAGCACATTCGCCTGCTCCAGGAACTGTTTGCCGCCGCCCGCATCTATTCGATGTACGGCCTGACCGAATGCAAACGCTGCACCTATCTTCCGCCGGACGATCTTGCCCGAAAACCGTTGAGCGTGGGGATCGCCATCCCGAACACCGAAATGTGGATTGTCGATGAGGATGACCGAAGGGTTGGTCCCAATGTCGTCGGCCAGTTGGTCATCCGCGGGGCAACGGTCATGAAGGGCTACTGGGGTAAGCCGGAGGCTACCGCGAAGAAGCTCAAGCCAGGTCCTTTGCCCGGCGAGCAGGTTCTGTACACCGGCGACTACTGCCGAATGGACGAGGAAGGCTACCTCTATTTTGTCGGCCGCAGCGATGAGATCATAAAATCGCGGGGAGAAAAGGTGGCGCCTAGGGAAGTCGAAAACGTGCTGATGGAAATCCCGGGAGTACGGGAAGCCGCGGTTGTCGGAGTACCTGACGACCTGCTGGGGCAAGCAGTGAAAGCGTTTGTCGTCATGGAGCAAGGAACGATCATGGGCGAAAAGCAGCTGCGGATGGAATGTCAGAAGCGATTGGAAAACTTCATGATTCCGAAGTCCATCCAAATTGTGTCCAGTCTGCCGATGACGGACACGGGCAAGCTCAAGAAAATGGCGCTGTCATAAAGCAATTTACGGAAATTATTTGGCTCGGAGGCCAATTCAATGCTGAGCACGAACAACAGAATTGACACCTACAGCGATCAAATCCGCGCCTTTCTGGCGTCAAACTTCTACGTAGCCGACCCGCGTGCGCTGGAAGTTGAAACGTCGTTGCTCGACCAGGGCATCATAGACTCGACTGGAGTGCTTGAAGTTATCGGCTTCGTCGAGGAGACATTCGGCATCACTGTCGAGGACAGTGAACTTCTGCCGGAGAATTTCGATTCCATCCAGGGAATTGCACGTTACGTGGTCAGCAAGGAAAACTGATCGCCGGGCTACGGCTTGAGGGCGTCGTCCCAACCGAGCGCGCAAACCCATGGCGCGGCTCACGCTGACGCTTTGGCCCGTGCACAAACCACCCTGGCTTCACCGGCTTTGTTCGCAACCGTGCGAATGCTCTCATAGGCTTTGGAACGCTCAACCAAACTCATGACCTGCCGGTCCTGGCCAAGCCCGACCTCGAAAAGCAGCATGCCACCTTGCCGCAGATAGTGCTGCGCCTCCTTGATCACCCGCATATGAATGCTCAGGCCGTAAGGCCCGGCAGCGAACGCCTCACGGGGTTCAAGTTCCATCAGATGCGCGCGGTCGTTTTCGAGCCGCTTCTCCGAGATGTAAGGCGGGTTGCAGACGACCAGATCGATCGTACCTTCGAGCTCCAGACCCGAGAAGGAATTGAAGAGGTCGCCCTGTAGCACCGAAATACGTCCGGCCAGGCCAAGATGGGCAACGTTCCGGCAGGTGGTTTCGACGCAGCTGTCAGTAAGATCGCTCGCCCAGACGCGCGCGGTGGGGACCTTGTATCCAATGGCGCAGGCGAGATTGCCCGCCCCGCAGCACATGTCCACGACACGCGGTACCGGCCTTTTAAGTTCGCGAAGGACATTGAGGGCGGTGCTGCCGAGCAGTTCCGTCTCCGGGCGAGGGACTAGCACGCCGGGCGCGACAACCAACTTCAGCCCCATGAAGTCGGTGCGGCCGGTGCTGTAGGCGCTGGCGACATCTATTTCACCAATCACGGCAAACCCGCTTTCTTGATTCCCCATGTTGATTTCTCAGGCGCCCGGTCTTCATGCCGTGGGCGAGCCATCAGCAACGTCGTTCCCGGCTCGGTTCACGTCCGCGCAACTACTGGATCGCCGCGCTCTGCAGTTCGCTGCTGAACCTCACCTCGATGGTGTCTCCAGGCGCAACCTCGGTGTCCTGGTCGACCGGTCGACCTCTCGACGCGTCGCCGGCCCCGCCGGTTATTGTGATCCGCGCCTGAAAGGTTTCGCCGGCGACGGGCAGTGGAAGCGCGGACGCCCCTGATGGCTGAAGCTTCTGGCTGGCTGCGTGGAGCCTTGCAGTGGTCTCGGCGAGGCGAAGGTCGGTGTCCCTCAATTCGTTCAGAAGGCCGATCCTTCTTTGATTTTCATTGCGTTCCTGCTGCCTGACGGAGTCTTCCTGCTGGCGCCGCGTTCTCATCAGTTCGACCGAGGTCTCGAGCGCCCGGCTCGACGACATCAGCACGGCACGTCTGACGTCGGCAAGTCTGCTGTTGGTCAGGTTGCCCGATTCGAACGATTTGGTGACCCGCGCAAGATCGTCCTCATCCTGTTTCACCGCGGCCGCTTCCGTCTGCTCGCGCTTGAGCAGAACTTCGACCTGAGCCTCGGCATCCTTGGCGGTCTTGTCGAGATAGCTTTGCTCCTGCTGAAAATTGTTCAGCGAAATCTTGAGGCCCTCCGCTTCCGCCTGCGCGACCGCCGATATCAATGCATTCGACAGGGGCGAGCCTTGCGGCGGTTGCATGTCAAATTCTGCCTGGTTCTGAAGTTCGGCGCGGATGCGCGCGCCATGAAAGTAGTCTCTGATGTAGTCCCCCCAGATCGACTCGTAGTCGCGTCGCAGATCAACGGGATCAGGTCCGCTTTGGCTTGCCCGAGACCGCAGGAGACTAAAACCGCCGGCGACGGCAATTGCCTGTCGGACAGTCATGAGTGGCCGGTAAGTCTGCTGCCCTGGTGTCAGCACATCGCCAGTCACATAGATCGGACGGTACTCCGCGATCACGGCCGTGACGTCGCTCGGCTTGATGACGATCATTTGCTCCCGTCCATCAGGCAGGCGCTGATGGACTATCTTGGTTGGCAGCACCGCCTCCATGCGCGTCTGCAATTCGGCCGGCGTCAGCCCGCCAACCGGGATCATCCCGAACTCGGGCAGCGCGATCGAGCCATCCATCTGGACGATCGCGCGTTGCGTTCGCTCCGCTATGGAGGCTATTCCTATCTCCACCGTATCGCCGGGCGACAGCTTATAGGCCACCGGCGCTTCAGCCGCGGCTGCGATATCCAGGGCCAGGCAGCCGGCAAGGGCTGCAAAGAGAATTCGGCTAACGAAGGCCATCGATGGCAATCTCCCTTTAATTCAGGCCCGGCTGCTGCGGCCAATCGAGATGGGCGACGAATTCGTAGACCGGCCCACCAGGCACCCCCCAATTGCTCGACCAGATCACTTGCGACCCATCAGGGGAGGGTGAGGCATGTGTCTCGCTCCAATAGTCGAACGGAGCGTTTCGCGTCTGCACGATGCGTCGGACCTCCTGACGACCGTCGACACGCAGCGCGATCACTTCGCGCGTGTATGGCGCCCAGTCCGGGTGGCTCCGAACCTCATCGGGATTGCCCCCGTAACTTATAAATGCCCATTCGGGCCTGTCCAAAGCACGCAGCGACGTATGCTCGGCCTCACCGTACTTCGTGAGCGACGTGACCTTTCCATCGGACAGCCGACGCTTGATCACCTGATATTTGTCCGGAGCGGATTTGCTGGTTCCGACGTAAATTTCGCTGCCATCCGCATCGAGAGTCAAATCGCCATGGCCGGGCCGATGATGATCCTTCCACGTTTGGCGCAGGGTGCCGTCGACTGCGAAAATGGCTCGCTGTTCGGTGCCGTCGACCAGATTTTGGAAACACAGGATGTTCTCTCCGAGCGGAGAAATGGTGCAGGAACTGGTCGTTCCGGCAACCTGGGCGAGATCGATGTCCGGGTATTTCAGACGCCGGTCGATGTCGTATGCGAAGACGACAGCAGCTCCATCATTGCGGGTCGCGCGTACGGCAATGCGGTTGCCGTCACGACTAGGATTTCCCTTGGACGGGCCGAATTCGAGATCCCGATATTTCGTTGCGGCATACACTATGTCCTCACGATTGGTGCGGGGCGCCCAAGTCGATATCTTTTGACCATCGACACAGATCATCATCTCCGCGTTTCGAGGGCGCCATTCGCACTCACCCGACTTGTTGCGATGAAACAAAGGGAGGTAGGTTTTCCCGTCGAGGAAACACATGCCGTTGCAGCCGTTCATGAGGACGAGGAGGCTCTGATCCGCATTCCAGGCTTGCGCGCTCGAGTAGCGATGACTGCAATATATTTTGCCGCAGACAATTCCGCTGCCAAGCGCTCCGGGCTGAGTGATCCGAGTAAAGCGGATCCCTGTCGCCGGATCAGTTGCAGGTTTCAGATAAGCGGGCAGATCCATTGCCGGCTCCGTGCCTGCCGCACCGCTCGGCCGGTTTCCGGCTGTGTGCAGCGCCAGCAGCGCGGCCATCAACAGCAAAGCTGGTATGAGCCGCGGAAAGGTCATGTCATGTAGCTCATTTCGCGTCGGACGCGGCCTTCGCTGAGGCGCGAGCGCCACCACTCGATGGTCTTTTCCAGACCATCACGCAAGCTCGTATGTGCCCGCCATCCGACTTTACTTTCAAGGTTCGAGGAATCGGCGAGCAACGCGCGAACCTCGGAGTTTTGCGGCCGCATCCGGCTTTCATCTCGACGAACTGGTTTCCTGGTGCCACTCAACTCGAGCACCAACTCCAAAACGTCCGAGACACTGACGGCGCGCTGGCTGCCTGCATTGTAGGCATGGCCAAATTCAAGCTCGGCCGCCCCTGCCGCCACAAATGCCGCCGCAGTGTCCTCCACAAAGGTAAGGTCGCGGATTGGGCTGGTGTCGCCGACCATGATCGCCGGACAGTTCTCGTCCAGAGCCTGCCTTATGATGGTCGGCACGATGGCCCGCTCGCTCTGGCGCGGCCCGTATGTATTGAACGGTCGCAGGATGACCACCGGCACATCGAAGGACCTGGCATAGGACGCCGCCATCATGTCTGCGCCGATCTTGGATGCAGAGTAGGGGGACTGTCCCTGCAGTGGGTGGGATTCGTCGATCGGCATGGTCAGAGCGGTGCCATAAACCTCGCTCGTGGACGTATGCACAATGCGTTCGGTTTCCCAGTGGCGTGCCGCTTCGAGGACATTCACGGTGCCCAGCACATTGGTTTCCACATAGGATTGGGCAGCCGCGTAGGAGTAGGGAATCGCAATCAGCGCAGCCAGGTGAAACACCGCCGCCTGGCCGCGCACGATCCGGTTGATGAACGCGCTGTCACGAACATCCCCGCGAATGCATTGCAGCTGGCCTCGAACGTGGTCGGGTAAATCGTCCAGCCAGCCATGGCTGTCGAACGAGTTGTAGAGGGCCAGTGCCGTGACATCGGCGCCTTCGTGCACCAGCGCTTCCGTGAGGTGGGATCCGATAAATCCATCCGCACCCGTGACCAGGACCTTCCTGCCGTGATAGCTCACGACTGCGCACTCCTTTGATCGTGTGAGCTGTCAAACTGGCGAACGAACAACAATCCATTCATGCCAAACTCTCCTCACTTTCCAACTCTACCCACTTGCCGCGGGAGGCAGGGACACGCCGAAAACCGCCCTGAAGCCTCGCATTATCCAGACGAGGTCCGATGCAATCGTGCGCCGCGGATAGTAGGCGAGGTCGATCGTTGCCTTGGCCGGGAACAGGACCTCTCGATAAAACAGGAGCGGATCAAGGGATGGCGGGTAAAAACAGGCTTCGTGACGGAAGAGAACCTGGGTCGGGCCGAGCAGGCCGGGCTTCCACTGCAGGACGGCTTCATTGCCGCCGCGGAAACAATCGGCGAAGGCAAGGCTTTCCGGCCGCGGGCCGACAATTGCCATGTCTCCCGTAAAAACGTTCCACAGTTGCGGCAACTCATCAAGTTTCGTTGCCGCGAGAAAACGGCCTAACCGCGTCATCCGGCTGTCATCGTTCATGGTCAGCGCAAGGCCGAAAGGATCGGCTGTTGTCTTGAATTTGCGGAACTTGTACATGCGAAACGGTTTTGCGCCGGCACCCAGGCGCGTCTGTGCGAAAAGCACGGGCCAACCACCCTCGACAAAGAGTGCAACAGCAATCAGTAGCATCAGCGGAGCGAGTGCCATTCCCGCTGCTGCGGCGAGGATGATATCCATCGCGCGCCTGGCAATTCCGTGGCTGGTGCCAGCTACGGCGGGCCGATGCATCGTCACGTCGAGTGCGTTCATGCCGCGGCTCCCGCGCGCCCGCTGCTTTCAATCGCGGTGGCCAACGCAACAACCACCGACTCGATCGCACTTGCCGTAATTTGCGGGTGTAGTGGAATCGTCAACTCCCGCTGCGCGAAATCCTCGGTCTTCGGCAGATGGATTTCAGTGAACATTTGGCGATAGAGCGTCATCTGGTGCACGGGCGTATAGTGGATTGTGGTCTGTATTCCCTTCGTTCGCAGATGGTCGATCACCGTTTGCCGGTCGACGTCATGTGGCAGGAGGACAGGCATGATGTGATAGGCCGAGGTCCGCGGTTTGCAGAACGGAACTGTCACAGCCGAGCAATAGTCTGCGATCAGACGTCGATAGAGGACGACCAATATGCGCCGGATTTCATTCCATTCCTGCAGGTTCTGAAGCTGGACCAAGCCAATAGCGGCGCGCAATTCATCCATGCGGTAATTGAACCCGAGCATCGTCACATCGTATTGCGGCGTGCGGCTGTTCAGCCGCTGATGTGTGCCGCTGGTCATCCCATGTCCGCGAGCCTGGCGGATCGCTTCACGGAGCTGTGCATCCCGGGCGATTACGGCCCCACCTTCCGCGGTGGTCATGTTCTTGTTGCCGTAGAAGCTAAAGGCCGCGGCCGCACCGTAAGTCCCCACCTCCTTAAGGCCGGGAGCATGCGCGGCATCCTCGACGATATGCAGTCCTCGCACACGGGCAAATCTCTGCCATTCTTCCCGGTCGGCGAGGTAGCCGGCAAAGTGGACGAGAATGACGGCCTTGGTGCGTCCGGTGCACTTGGCTTCCGCGTCGCTTAGGGACATCAGTGGCACTTCGGCCGACTCTATGTCGACGAATACCGGTGTTGCTCCTACGTAGAGCACTGCATTCGCGGTCGCCACGAAGGTCAGCGAGGGAACCAGAACTTCGTCTCCGGGACCGATCCCAAGTGCATGGAGAATGAGATGCAGGGCGGCGGTGCAAGAGCTGACGGCAACGCAATCGACCGCATCATGCACGGCCGCGAAGGCCTCTTCAAAGGCTCGTACCTGGTCCCCCATCGTCAGCCAGCCACTGTCGACAACTTTGGCCAAGGCCGCCTTTTCCGGAAAGCCAAGAATAGGAGCGCTGACCAAGAGCATTACGACCTCCTCATGTTGGCGTGGTCGAGCGTTCAGCCCTCAAGCGGCCGCTGCCGAGACCTCGATCGATGCGGACTGCTCTTCCCAGGCAATGGTTTGTGCGTTTTGAAAATCTTCAACGCGTCCGATATCCAGCCAAAGCCCGTCATGTTTGTAGACGTGCACATTCGTGCCGTTTTGCATCATCTGCAGCATGAGGTCGTCGAATCCAAAGGCGATGCCGTCAGGTATAAAACGAAAAACGTCTGGATTCATACAATATATCCCCATACTTACCAGATGGGATAGCGTCGGTTTTTCACGAAATACTTGAACGGTATTGTCGACCTCGTCGATGACGCCGAAGTCCATCTTGATGACGCGGGATGCGGTGGCTATGGTGACTGGATCCGTGTGTGTGCGGTGTGATGCCACAAACCGGCTGAGACTGAGATCGGTAAGTACGTCCCCATTGAGAACAATGAACGGCTCGTCCAGTTCCTCCCTGATCAGGGAGAGCGGGCCAATGGTGCCGAGAGGTTCCAGTTCCTGGGTGTAGCGTATCCTTAGATTCCACTGGGATCCGTCCCCGCATACGGTGCGGATCAAGTGCCCCAGATAGCCGGTCGTGACGTAGACTTCCTGAATGCCGTTCCGCCGCAGCCACTTCAAAAGCAATTCAAGAACCGGTCGAGCACCGATCGGCATGAGAGGCTTGGGCAATATGGATGTGAAAGGCCGAAGGCGTGTTCCCATTCCACCGCACTGAATGACCGCTTTCATCTCGTCCTCCTATTGATACGACTGTCGCGGTGTGATGGGTCCAACCCACCCGGCCGGAAGGTACGCCAGTGTTGGTTTTGCCTCTCCGGAGTGCAGCGATGGTAAGTGGCGCTTGAGAAGGCGTCGTCGTGCATTTGAATGGCACTTTCCCGGCCTTTTGATTCAATATTCCAGTTGGCAGGGCATGGGCGCGGCAGGACGATCAGAGCTGGGAACTGTTCACATGTCCGGCGCCGGCAACGACCTGCTCGGAAGGGCATCGCTACCGTTCGTACGAAAAAAACACTTCAACATCTGGCCCTGAAATGTGTGCGATTGTAAGCTATATTAGAAGGTTGAAATGTGCCGATGGGCGGCGGCGAGCGTCGACATACGGGGGATCAGCGGGCGGCTGATCTGTGTTGGGTCACCGCACAGTCCATCCAAAGGGAGGTTTCGGCAGCTAGGGACACATGCGGGCTGCCAAAAGGTGGGTGGTTCATGTATCGTATTATCATCGCCGATGATCACGGCTTGTATCGTCGTGGGCTGCGACTGGCTTTGATGGCCGGCATTCCAGACTTGGAAATATTCGAAGCGGCGTGTTTTGATACCGTCATAAGCCTGCTTGAAGATCAGGCGCCTGTTGATCTCGCCATCATCGACCTGAACATGCCGGGACTGTCCGGTCAGGACGACCTTCGCGACGTCTTACCGGCTCATCCCGACACACGGTTTGCAATTGTCTCAGGGACCGATTCACGCGCCGAGATTCTAACTGCCCTCTCGATTGGACTTCATGGCTATATCGTAAAGTCCCAAACGGACGAGGAGGTGGTCCTGGCGGTGAACGAAATCCTGGCTGGCCGCATTTACGTTCCGGCACTTCTTTCACAAAGGTCCAAGGAGTCGGTGCGCCTTCCATCCGAGGCTCCCACGCAAATGCCCCACAGGACCATCAGCGTCAACAATCTGGGCAGGCTTACGTCCAGACAGAAGGAAGTCCTCAGGTTGATGGCTGAAGGTTACTCGAACAAAGAGATTGCCCGCTCTCTTGAAATTGCAGAAGCGACGACGAAGATTCATGCGGCTGCCGTCCTGCGCGAACTTGGGGCACGAAATCGGACGGAAGCCGCGGTTTTGCTGAAGACATGGGCCGCCAGGGACATCAACTAGCGCCGATTGCTTTTGGCGGCAGCCGGACCGAATATTTCAGTCCGTGATCCAGCATCTCAAGCTTGGAAGAGTGGCCCACGATAGGCTCACCGCCGGCTCCGATAATCAACGACCCAAAACCACGCCGAGCCGAGGTGGAGACCCGGCGCTCTCCCGATTCCGACCATTCAAACACTATGTCGGCGCCGGGCTCCTGGGCCACGAATTGCCACACGACCTTGATCCGTCCTGCCGGAGTGCCGAGAGCCCCATGCTTCACGGAATTGGTCGTAAGCTCGTGAACGATCATTGCGAAGCTCTCAGCCGAACCCTCAGCCATTTTTATTTCGGGTCCACTGATCGAAATGTCATGCGTCCCCATATAGGGCTGCAATTCCTGAACGATGAGGTCACGCAGGGAAGCCGACAGGCTGCCATCGCGTGAAAGAAGCAGATGCGTCGCCTGGAGTGCGCCGATTTTTTCGATCAGTGTCTGCTTATAGCTGGCGATATCATTGTCGGGGGCACCAACCATATTCACAAGCGCCGTGATCACCGGAAACAGATTGTTGAGCCTATGGCGCTGTTCAAGCATGGCCCGCTCTCGCTTCTTCGCCGCAGCCCGCAGCAGAATGGTTATGCGCCGATCGGTGAGATCCGCGGCGACTCCTATTCGCTGTGCACGACCGTCGCGCAATTCGTCCCGTCCCCGAAGAGCAATCCAGCGGATATGTCCGCCAGTTCGCCTGATGCGGATCTCAGCGTCATAGTCGGCGCCTGATGCAAGCTCTCCCGGGGCCATCAGATTAGGCAAGTCGGCCGGGTGAACGACCGCAGTCAATTCCTGCAATGGACGGCTCGGCGCGGGTGCCAGCCCCATCATTTCCCAGAACGCGGCTGAGCCCTTCACGGACCCGCTCTCGAAATCTATGCGCCATGTTCCCAACCGGCTTGACGATAGCGCCAGGTCCAACCATTCCTTCTGAGCCCGGAGTGCCTCGCGGGCGGTTCGCTCTCCCGATATGTCGTCCACCACTACAAAAATGCTTTGAGGGAGAGCATCGGCTGGCACGGCCAAAGACAGGGCCAATCTTGTCCACAAAATCGTGCCGTCTCTTCTCAGGAGACGGATCTCCGAGCCGAACGAAGTCGTGTCTTTCAGGCGAGTCAACGCTTCCGCCAAGGTGTGGTTGTCGTCGGGGTGGACGAGTGCGCTGAGCGGCAGACTTGAAAGCTCCTCCTCGACATACCCTGTCATCTCACAAAGACGCTTGTTGGACCGTTGCAACTCTCCGTTCTCATTCATGTTGGCAAAGCCAATGGCGGCACGTTCGAATGCCCAGCGATACCTGTTTTCGGTTGCTTCCAAGGCCGCGAGTCTAGCCTCCGCAACCTGCAAAAGGGTGCGGTAGTCCTGCCTCTGCCGGTGGAAAGTCAGGGCGATCATCCCCCCTGCAACCAGCAGCAGAATGGCTTGAACCCAAAGGCCGACATCGATTGGATGGTGCAGGACATCCCGCGTCAACAAGCCGACGGCAACCATCACAAATGTTGCCGCAAGAGCGATCATGCGATCTTCGAGATATGAGATGGCAATAATGGCGGGAACAAACTCAAAAAAGCCGATGTCGTATGCCACAGAGGTCGGCAGCGCTGTCTCGACTGCAAGTGTCGCTATCAGGAGCGACATCGAGGCAAGGCGGGTCAGCAACTTGCCTGAGCTGTTCGGATGCAAACTGAGCGAATGCAAACGCATGTGCCAGACTATAACCTTCTGACTAGTCCGTCGAGATTAGACCGAAAAGCGTACAGACTAGTCCGACCGCAGGATTGTTCCCCGGGATTGTAGCGCGCATTTTGTCCGATGTCGGGGGCGGATCGGACCGCTACTCTCCAAGCGACCTGACTGACATGTTTAAGGCACCTCCTTTTGACTGGGAGGCGTTGCCGTTTTGCGGGAGGTAAGAAAATGGCACTGGTTGGTAGGCAAGATGATGGAATTCTTGGTCGCCAATATGGAAGTTTCGGGGGAAAGCCTGTCTCCGCCTTGAGAACGCAAGGTGAGCATGCTTCCGCTTGGCATCAAGCACCACAACGGTTCGACAGCGTTGCTGTCGAGCCACGGCAGAGCAGCCTTGCATCTGTTGTGAGAATGCTTGATCGCATCGGTTGTGGCTACCTGATCCTGAACAGCGACAGGAAGGTCATGGAGTGGAATTCAGCCGCTCAAAACACCTTGGAGCGCGAAGGCGAGGCAGCCGATACGGCCAGCAAGGTATTTGCTGCGCTGAGACGGCTGATCGCAAACGTGCCGGGCAATTTTTCTCCTGGCACGCTTTCATGGGTGGTGATCCGAGGTATGGGCGACAGGCCCCTGATATTGAACGAGAAGGGCATAGCAACGCCTGACGCGACAAGCATCGTGGCGCTGCTGGATCGTGAAAACAGGTCCGGGCCAAATCCCCAGACGCTGCAAAGAATGTTTGGTCTGACGAGTGCCGAAACGCAGCTCGCACTGCGCTTGGCGCAGGGCGATGCCCCTTTGGAAATAGCCCGCAAGCGGCGCTTGAGCCGGACCACGATAAGGTCGCAGCTGGCGTCGCTGTTCGCCAAGACCGAAACACGGCGACAGGCGGAACTGGTAGCTCTTCTTGGGCGCATATGCGTTTTGCCGTGAGGCAAACGCCTTTACCATGCGCGCGCACAACAGGCTTGTGCGCGCAATCTGTCGCTGATGTGCTTGTCGGCCAGCCTCACCTTACCGCCGTCGCGTGCGCACCCGGCCCAATCTTGGGCGGATTGCAAACACGTGATTAAGCACGTGCCAGCCCGCCACCTTCATGACGGAAGGCCGGAAGATCTGAATCCCATCCAGGAACGTAGTCAACCAGGACTGCTGGTGGAACCGCATGGGAATACGAGCAACCCGCAGCGCCCGCAGCAATGTCTCGGGAGGCGGGAGATGGTTGCGGTCTTTGATGAGATTCCAGTTAAGCTGCTTGACGGCGAGAGTCACTTCGTCGACCTCGCGGAAACTCTTTGACGTGGTAATGCTTGGATGGCTCGTTGCATCATAAAAGGTAAGCGGATCGCTTATCGCCACCATGTCCCCATGGCTGGCTAGATCGACGAAGAACAGTTGATCCACTCCGGCCGGAATCTCTTTGTGCGTGCGCATCAAGCAGCCGGCACGAATGACGTCGCTGTTGATCAGCAATGTGGATGGAATGATCCCCAGGCAGCGTGTCGCGCGCACCAGATAGAGGTCCATCAGGCACTGCTGGCTGGAATAAAGGGAGATCGCTTCCTGCTCCTTGGGGACTTGGCGAAATCTCACTCGCTTGTCCTCGATTATGTTTGCGGCAGACGTCATGAAGGCGACCGACGGGTGCTGTTTGGCAACTTCGGCGAATGTCCTGAGTGCACCTGGCGCAAGCCAGTCATCGTCGTGCAGCAACTTGATCCACCGTCCAGAGCAAGCCAGCATAGCGTTGTTGGTGTTCTCCACCTGACCGCGACCTCGGCTGTTCTCGATGATGCGGATGCGAGGTTCGCTTCGTGCATAGTCGGTCACGATAGCCCAGGTCTCGCCCTCCGGTCCCTCGTCGTCGCTCACGACCAACTCCCAATCGGAGTAATCCTGACCCAGGACGCTGTCGATCGCCCTGCGGATCGTATCGGGCCGGCGAAAGGTTGGTATCCCGACAGAGATAAAAGGGCGTGACCATGAGACATTGGCACGGTCATGCTGGGTGACCGCAACTGCCGCTTGAAGATTGTCAACCGACGACGAATTCATGGTGTTTTTTCCTCGAGACATTCATGTTGGATGCACGTTGCAGCGCCTGCTGGTTGAGGGTCGTGGGTCAACAAATACAGCGATGCTGCCATTTTCAGAGCGAAACCCGACGCGCCGCCGGCGGCCATGAAATAGATGACGGTGACTGGCTGCCAGCCCGCCTGGGCGCCGGCGAGCAACGGGCCAAACACGAGAACTGCTCGTGCGAGGTCGATGACCAGTCTTGTTCCTTGCCGACGTAGCAGAGCGGGAACGTCGCTAAGCGGAGTCGACAACGCTTGTGCCGCGCCCATCAGCGCCAGTGCGGTCATGATTTCCGCGGTGGGCATCCAAGGCTCGCCCAGGAGCGGAACGACCACATAGGGCGCGGCGAGTCCAAGCAGCAATATCGGCACCGCGGTAAAGCCGGCAGCCAGCAGGAGAAGCCCGCGTGCCACGCCAAGCAGGTGTCCACGATTGTTGTTCTGGTTTGCTTCGGCGACAAAAACATTGCTGAGCGGTGAAGCGATCAGCGTCACTGGACCGGTAACCAGGCGCGTTGCTACGCCCAAATATCCGGCAAATGCGGTGCCGAACAGCCCACCGACAAGAACTGCCGGAAGATTGTTGATCGCTATGCTCGCGAGTGTTGCGGGGATATCGAACAGAGGAAATTTGTATTCCCGCCGGGCCTTTTCGAACACCGCACGCCAAGGTGCCCGGGCGATGCCGCGCAAATCCTCCCAGCTCGTCACCCGATAACCGATATACCCGATAAAGACGAACTGGCTCAAAATATGGGCATGGATCATCGCTTCGCCGCCGAGGTTGGCGATGCCGAAAGCCAATTGCAGTGCAGCCATGCTCGCCGGCAGGATCAGCCGCCCAAGGGCAAAGTCGCGCAAAAGCCCGGCACGCAGGCTCCAGCAGTTCATGGCTTCGACCAGACCTGCGCCTCCCATTCCGATCGGAATGAGCCAGGCAAGCGAGCCGAGGCGGTTGGGAGCAAGGTTCGACAGCATCTGTCCGGCCGAAAAGGCCAGGACGGTGGTCACGAACACAGCCAAAAGGATAAGCTTGACCGTCACATAGGCCTGGGCGCTCCCCTTAACCCCATAGAGTGACGCCTCGAAGCGCAATGCTGCGACCCCGGCGAGTATGTTCACAATCGACAGATAAATCGTAAAGATGCCGAAATCCGCAGGCGAATAGAGCCGCGCCAAGACCGGAATCGCAGCAAGAAGGGTGAGTTGGCCGACAATTGCCATCGCCGACACTTCACCAGCTGCACGAATGATCGAACCGATCGTGCTCGGCCGAACAGCGATGATGGCTGTGTCGGCCGCGGGAACCATCTTGGGTCTCAGAAGGTCGCTCAGTGCCATCGGTTCGCGCTTCCGAGGGAGGCAAATATCGGGGATTGCCGCAGCCTACGATGCACACCGAACCTTGCCATCATTCACCTGAATGACGCGCTCTGCGGACAGGCTGCACCCTGAATCGTCCGGGCCGCTCCCTGGATGAACCGCACCCGGATCGTCCGCGGCCCAAGGACGAGCCTGTGCTTGGTCATGCTATCTGCTCGCGCAAGAGGTCGGCGCTATCCTCGAGCCGATATCCGGCATGTTTTTTCAAGTTCACTTGCGTGAGGACGCTGCCGACGGGTACCGCAAGAGAACCGTTGCCCTGAAGGAGTTCCAGCACCCCGCGAGCGAGGGTACGTGGCGTTTTCCTCCATCGGACGGCAAAAAGCACCGCATCAGCCCATCCAGCCAGAAATTTGGCTTCCGGCCGCCCGAGCGCCGACGGCAGGTTTATGATGACGATGCGATAGGTCAAGTGCAGATCCGCCATCACTTTGCCCCCATCCTCGCAGGACAACACCGCCAGCAGATCGTCCGACGGAGCAGCGGTCATCACGTCGATGCCGATTTCATGCAGACTGGCCACGGCGTTTTCCAGGTTGCTGCGATTGCAGACATAGTCAGCGAAGGAATGGCGGCTCTTGCGCTCGCTGAACTGATGCAGGAACTCGAGCGTGAGTTGAACGCCCTTGCGTTCAAGATCGATCAAGAGAACACGACCGCCCATCCGCGTGCCGGCCAGCGCCAGACTCCATGCGAGCTCGGTCCCCCCATCCTCCGGGACGCTGGAGGTGACAAGCGCCGTGTACGACGAACGAGCCCTCAGCGCATTGGGCGCCGCAGCAATCAGCAACGACGTCACGGCGCGGCTATAGGCGGAGCTGCGCTCGCCCAGGACAAGGGTTCGCAGTCGTTTGGCATGCACCCTGCCTGCTTCGGGAATCTGCCCCATACATGGAACCTTGAGCACCGCTTCCGCCTCGGTCTCACCGCGGAAAGTCCGATCGAAGTGATTGCGCATCGTGACGAAAATCGCGCCCAGTATAGCGAACACAATCATCCCGGGCGGAACAAGGAAGATGGCGGGCAAGGTCTGCGGGATGGTCGGCGGCCATGCCGCCGATAGGATGGAAATTCCAGCCGAGGGAACTCCGATACGCCGCGTCAAATCCTGTTGCCGGCCAAGAAGTTCGTTGTATCGCTGGGTCAGCAAACTGACCTGCGGCTCGAGAACCCGCAACCCGGAAAGCCGGCTGGCGGTGTCGGCCATGACCGCATCCAAAATGGCCTTCCGGCTCTCAAGAGTGGCGATCTGGGCACGGAAAATGTTTGCGTCCGCAGCAATCTTGTCGATGCCTTGTTCGACCTTGCTTTCGGTCAGGTTTCTGAGTTCTTGGTCCGCAGGCGCGCGAGCCTGTCGAGCCGCGAGATCGGCAAGTTCAGGCCCGCCAATGGCTTCGGCCACGGAGACGAAAGAAGCCCCCTGCGCTCGAAGCTCCTGAACATGTCGCAGCCGAGTTTCCACAGCGGCGAGATCTGCGTTTGACATCGACAATTGCTGGCTGAGGTCGGCCCGTTCCCTGGCTGCATTGTCCGCCGAGCCTTGGTCGATGGCTCCGTGGCTCAACCGATATTTCTCAAGGCGGTCGGCCGCTGCCTGCAGATCGTTTTGCAGCCTGGGCAGGCTGGTGGTGATCGCATCGAGTTCTTGCTGGTCGGATGCCTGCCTTCTCCTTATCAGATTGTCGACATAGACCTGAGCGAATGTGTTGGCCACGAGCGCCGCCCGCTCGGGACTGTCATCGGCGAAAGCGACGGAGACTACTCTCGATCGCAGCTCCTGCCCGACCCGCATTCCTTGCCGCAAGGCTCTCAATTCGGAGGCATCCTCGGCCTGTGAATCGCTGATTGTTTTGTCCGCTCCTGGCCACAGTCGGTCCAGTAGACCACCGGCAAGCGAGCGTGTCTTCGGGGGAGGGATGGCAGACGGCTCAAGCCGGAAATTCCCGCTAGCGGAATTGTCCTGTCCGGTTTCAGCCGCACCTGTCTTGCGCAGTGCCGCCATGACGCGGCGCAGATGGTCTTGCGACGATAGCATCGTGATGTGGTCATCTATGCTTGAATCGACGAGGTCCTGCGAAGACGGGGCGCCGACGGGCAGTGAACCGCGCGATGGGGCGTCGATGATAAGCTGAGTAGTTGCTTCGTAGAGAACCGGGCGAAGACTTCCCACCAACCCCGCCAGCAGCCCGCCCAACACAGCGAAGGCAACAATAGACCATTTTCGCCTTGCCAGAATCACGAAGAGTTGGTGCGACGCGGTGGCCGGCTCGACATATTCGCGCAATGACCGCACGTGCACTCTGCCTTCGAGAACCGGTGCTGGTGGTTGATTGATCCGTGGCAGCTGGATCGGGCTGATTGCGGAACCTACCATTTTATACTCCTGCCAGATCGGGTTCATGAATTGGGCCGGTTTGCTGTGCTTGCCGGTTGGCTCGGCTCCGCCAGGCCTGGAACATCAATGCGGACCACAATTCGCGCGAGCGGTTCTGGCCATCAATGTGATCGCGCCAGCAGGCGTCGATCTTCGCAGCGTCCAATACGTCACTGCTTTCTGCTCGCATGTCGGCGAGAAGATCGCTGGCCCAGTTGCGCAGCGGACCCCGCAGCCATGCTGCGATAGGGACATCGAAGCCCTGTTTCGGACGCTCGATCAGGTGCTGCGGGAGATAGCGGCGTAGCAATTGACGAAGAATCCATTTGCCGGCGCCATCACGAACTTTCATGTTGGATGGCAGCCGCCAGGAGAATTCGACAACGCGGTGGTCAAGCAGAGGACACCGGCCCTCAAGGCTGTTGGCCATAGTGGCACGGTCCAGCTTCACCAAGATATCGCCAGGCAAGTACCCCGCCATGTCATCGCACAGAAGACGGGAGAGCAGGTCGTCAAGCGGCGGACCGCCGTGGCAGTGGATTGGTTCGGTGGGCCGCTGACGTCCCAGGTTTTCAGCCTGTGGCCGCGCCAGCCGCTGAAACAATTCGTCTTCATTCGATGCCGTGAGCAGCCGGGCGAGACGTTCCATCCGGTCGCTCCGGATAAAATGCCTCGCGCTCGCAGAGAGTGGCAGTTTGCCGATGACATCGTCGCGTCCTGCGCGTGCGAAAAAGCCTGCCCCTGCCGCCAAGGTTCGGCGCAGTTGTCGGGGCAGGCGCAGGTGTCGTTTCAACCGCTCCGCCATGAAGTGGCGGCCGTATCCTGCGAAGCATTCGTCACCGCCGTCGCCCGACAGCGCTACGGTGACGTGCTGACGAGCGAGCCTGGCAACGAGCAAGGTCGGTATCTGCGATTCATCGGCGAAGGGTTCATCCCAGACCTGCGGCAACTCGGGAATGACGTCACGTGCGGCGCTGGGCGAGAGGTGAAGTTCGGAGTGGTCGGTGCCCAGATGACGGGCAACGGCCGCTGCGTATGGAGCTTCATCAAAGCCGCCCTCTGCGAACGAGATCGTGAAACTGCGAACCGGCTTGCAGGATTGAGCCTGCATCAGGGCGATCACGGCTGAGCTGTCGATCCCGCCCGACAGGAAGCCACCCAGAGGGACGTCGGCGATCATGCGTTCCCGCACGGCCAGCCGAAGCCGGTTGTCCAGTTCGTCAACCAGATCTTCGTCGGTGCCGGTAGCGGGGTTCCGTCGCCCATCGGCTGCAACGTCAGCCAGTGACCACCAGCGGTGAATGCGTTGGGAAAGACGGTCCGCGCTGCGGTCTTCGGCATAATTCGCCGCGGTGACGGAAAGGACGGAACCAGGCGGCAGTTTGAACACGCCTCGCCAGATACAGAGATGGTCCGGCACCCATCCCGTTGAAAGCATTGCCGCCGCGGCATCAAGATCAAGGTCGGGAGAGAAGCCCGGAAAGGTGTTGATCGCCTTCAGCTCAGAGGCGAAGACCAATGCGTCTCGGGTCGAAGCAACATAGAGGGGCTTTTTGCCCATCCTGTCACGGGCCAGATAAAGGCTTCTTGTCTTCAGATCCCACAATGCGAACACGAACATTCCGGCAAAGCGTTTGAGGGCGGTTTCAAGCCCCCAATGCTCGATTGCGCTGAGCATCACTTCGGTGTCGCTGGCGCCTTGAAAGGTTTGGCCCGCACCCTCAAGTTCGCGACGTAAATCGCGAAAATTGTATATCTCACCGTTGAAGGTGATCACGTATCGGCCGCTGGCAGAATGCATCGGCTGGTGCCCGGCGGCTGACAGGTCGACAATTGCCAATCGCCTGTGGCCCAATGCGATTCCAGCCTCGCGATCGGCCCAGAGCCCTTCGCCATCCGGGCCCCGGTGACGCAGCGATGCGGTCATCCGCCCGATCGCTTGGAGCGGCTTTATGTCTGTGGCATCGGAAGCCAATAGAATTCCGGCGATCCCACACATTTAGGGCACCCTGGGCTCGGCAAGTTGCCGCCGAAGTGCGGTCGGATTTCCGGCAACGAGGCAGAAAGCCAGCGAAAACCACACGATCGGATGGCGGATGATCAGGTGAGGCATGCTGAAGATTATCGTCGACGCACCGAGCACCAGCAGCGCGTCGAATCCCGCTCGCCAGGCAAGCGACATTGCGGCTCCCACGATCCAGACCAATGCCATCACCGCAAGCAATCCGCCCTGCAGGTAAAGGTCAAGAACGGTATTATGGGCCTCGAAAGGTCGCTGCAGAAATTGACGGTCGGCGACGGGCGGGCGCTCGAGGTGAGGCCCAGGGCCCAATCCCAGCGACCCGGATTTCAACCCCGTTTCCACCGCGTCCTGCCACAGATAGAGCCGGAGTTCGAACGTTTCGAGTGTCGCTTCCCCACCCTGGTCCTTGGTAAGGCTCTTGGCAAAATGGGCGACGCTGGCCTCTTCGGTGAGCGCGTAGGGCGTCATCGCCAGCGCTAAAGGCAAGGAACCCGCCAACAGCACAATTGCTGACAAGCGGGGCAGGCTGGCGCGACCGCTTGTTGCGATCCATGCACGAAGCCGCAATCCGAGAAAGACGAGGCAGCTCAGGATACTGGTGTAGAGATAGGTGTCGCTCTTCGTCAGCCGGCCGACATAAAAGGTCAGGATCAGGCTGGAGAATGCGAGCAAACGGCGCCATGGGTTACGGGTGGTCGTGGCAAGGTGCAAAGCCAGGGGGCCAAAAAGCGCGCAATAGAGCGCAAGTTGGTTCGGGTTCTCGGACCAGCCACGGAATCTGTCCCAGAACCAGGGGTCGACGCCGGGCTGGTGGGCTACCCCAAATGCCAATCCCAGCTGAATTACGAAGCTTCCATTGGCGATGGCGATCACCCACCAGGCACTGCGGCGAAGGTGACGATCGGCGTCGGGCTCCGCGGCCGCCAGGCATGTGAAGCCGGCCAGCAGCATGTAGGCCATCAGGTCATGTACCAGCCCGGTCAAGTAAAGGACGGTGGTCAGGTAGCCGACGATCGTGCCGATTCCCAAAGCCAGCGACAAGATCAGCCAGAAGCTCGCCAGTTGGACAAAAGCGGGTGTGACCTGGAGACGACCCCCGGCGAATATTCGTCCAATCGCCAGAACGATCCAGATCGCGATGAACAATTCGCCATAGCCGAGCGGCAATCCCGGAACGGCCAGTTGCGTCGCGTAGGACATCGCAACTCCCAGGGCGAGCAAGGCGTCCCGGATCATTGACGTGCTCCGCCCCGGTGATCTGCGAGGCTGCCCTCAAGTGCGACAGCAGGGAGCGGTCGCGGAAGCCCCGCGCGGAGTGTGTTTTCGTACAGGTCGCAGTACTGATCGACCACCAACGGCAGGGCAAATCGCTCCCGCACAAGTTCAGCGGAACGGACGCCCATTGCCTTTGCCCCAGCGCGGTCGGACAGCAAGTCTATTGTTCGCGAGGCAAGGGCATCGGCGTCATGCGGTGCAACCAGGTAGCCATTCCACCCGTCTTCGACGACGTCTCTGCAGCCTGGCATCCTGGAAGCCACGATTGGCAGTCCCGAAAGCCCCGCTTCCAGCAACACACGCGGTACTCCTTCGCGATACTGGGTGGGAAAGGCGAATACATCGGCCATGCCGAGGAGATCAGCGACATCGCGTCGTGGACCCAAGGCCAGCACATGAGATGCGTGCCGGTCGATCTCGGACTTGTCGATTGCGAATGAGCCTTCGGATTCTCGCGGGCCGACAAGCACAAATCGTGCTGCTGGTCTTTCGGCCACGACGCGAGGAACCGCCTCGAGGAGGGTTCCCACACCCTTCTGACGGGTCAAGCGGCCGACAAAGATCACCACTTCGGCGGACTGGAGGCCGAGTTCCCTACGCATCTTCGTTGCCGAGGACCCGAGATGGCGCACCGTTGCGAACGCATCGACATCGATTCCGGAACTGCGTATCAGTCGCGAGCTTCCGCGACCGGTCAGCCGAAAGCGCTCGAAGAACAGTTGGTCATCACGATTTTGGAAAACGGTCGCCGCCGTCCACGAAGACGCGAGCCATTGCAGCGCGCAATAGACCGGACGCAGGGCCAAAGCGCGAGGCGCCAGAGATGAGAACGTCCAGCCCAGCCCGTTGATGGTGCGAATAACCGGAACTGTTCCCCGCATGGAAAGGGGCGTCAACAGATTTGGCTTGGTGTCGAAACTCTGGATGATGTCGGGCCGAAGCTCCCGCATCAATCGGCGCATCGTTCCGAGAGCACGCCATTCCCCGCCGCCAGATGCAAACCGGTCGAAGGAGAACCTGTGATGCGAAATGTCATGCCTTAAAAACGGTACGGGAGAACCGCTCGAGACCGCCGTAACGCGAAAGCCTTTCTCTCGCAGCGCGATGAGGAAGGGAACTCTCAAGGCGTGATCCTCGCCTCCCACGCAGACCAGATGTGGGTTCATCTGCCTCTCCCCAGCGCACACGGCGGGCAATCGAGTAACTGACGCTCTCGATGCTGCCACGGCCCGGTTTCATCACCTACGAGCGCATCCCGCCCGAGTGCACGCTATGGGGAGGCCGGGTTCCTGTCCTCGTCCGTTTGAATGACACCATGATGTTTGGAAAGGGGTAGGACCAGTGAGGCGAGATTCCCTCGCAGTGGGGAGCGCTAATGTCCCTCCTGTCTTGCCGACGCAGTCTCACCGGGACGCCCCCACGGCATTGCCTGAAGTGGGTACGATGAGTGGCTGGAGTAAGGCGTGGCGGACCTGAACTCCGCGGCTCGCTGATGGGCGCGAAGTTCGGACGCTCGGCCCAAACGACTGTCGGCGAGGCACCAAGACCTCGCCGACCTTTAAGGCATTCGTCGCTGGAGCGTCAGGTGACCAGGAAAGACGATGCGGTAATCGACAGATGCGGAGAGAGGCTCGCGAAATGGATCTGGTTTGCGCCTCCGACGCCGTCGCTGTCGAAAGAAAGAGCTCCGGTCGAACTGTTGTAGATAATGTGATCGGAACTGTCATGCGCCGCTTTGCCGGCAAAGAAAGCGTCCGACGAGAGGCCCCCCTGATCGAGACCGGCAAAGATGGAATGGTCGAGGTGGATCTTGTCCTGGGCTTTGTTGAAATCAGTGATCCTGTCGACGTTTCCAGAACCAAGGGCGGTACTGAACACGAAGGCATCTCTGCCCCCGTGCCCGGTCAACGTATCGGCCCCGCCGCCACCGTCGATCTTGTTGTTACCGGCATTGCCGTGAATGGTCTGTCCGAATTCGTTGCCGGTCAGATTGATGGCGGCCTTGCCGGACGCCTTGGTGGTTGCGAGTTGCTCGATGTGCGAGCCAGCCGAAAGAGCGAAGCTCACCGAGGCAAGAACCTTGTCGAGGCCGCTTCCTCTCTGCTCCACCACCTTGTCGTGGGCATTGTCGACGTAATAGGTGTCATTGCCGCCATAGCCGGTCATCTTGTCGGCGCCACCGCCGCCATTGATCTTGTTGGCACCGCCATTTCCATAGATGGCTTGACCGAATTCGTTGCCGGTCAGGTTAATGGACGCCCTGCCACCGGAATTGGCGGTGGAGAGCTGCTCGACATGTGATCCCGCCGTAAGAGCGTAACTCACCGAGGCCGCGACCTTGTCGAAGCCCCCGTTTGGCGCTTCCATAACCTTGTCATGAGCATTGTTGACGAGATATTTGTCATTGCCCCTGGTTGCGTGGAAAACGTCTGCGCCGCGCGTGCCATGGAAGACATGATCGCTTCCCGACGGGGCCGGCGCGGTGGGAGCAGGGGTGCCGACGTGAGTAGGAGGTGTGGTCGGTGTGCCGACCGGATCACTGACCGGGGGCGTGGCAGGATCACTAACCGGGGGCGAGACCGGGGCATGGGTGCCCTCGAGATTGTGCTGGAGGAAAAAGGCTTTCAGTTCCGAGGCGCTTTCAAGCGCGGTGTCGCCATTCTGCGTTCCCCATTTATAGGTATAGTCAAAGGCCGGCGACGGAACCAGTGCGGCCCAACGATCAATCATGGCCTGCTCCTGGGCAGCGGTGGGCATGACAAACTTGCCGCCAGCGCTGGTTTCCCAGTTGCCACCACCGAACGCCTGGTAAAGCGGGACGATCTTGTCAATCGGGATGCCTGCTTCACCGGCAGCCGCAACCATCTTGTCGATATGGGTGTAGTCGGGAGCCGAAGTGTTGTTGATGGGGTAATAGCCGATACCGTAGAAATCGATGCCCGTATTCGCCGGATTGTAAGCGGCGTGGGCCGGGTCGTTCGGGTTCATGTAGCTCGGGGAGCCATCCGTGCCCAAGTTCATCATCGTGATGAAGGTCTTGGCGCCGGGAACATGAGAATGAATCCAGTCGGATTCCGCCTTTAGGTTTGCAGCGGTTGCGTAGCTGCCCCACTTGCCTGTCGGATCAGGCTCGTCGCTAAGGTAAAACCCGAACACATTTGGATTACCTATGAAGGGAGTGACTTTATCAATGAAAGACGAAGTTACTCCGTCGTGCTCACCGAGATAAACCAAGCCTTTCATGCCATCCGGCAAGGCATTGACTTGCGAAACGTACTGAACATCAGCCAGATTGAATCCGGCGGTTGCGATCTCGGCGGCTGATCCACCGGACGCGTAGTGGAGTGTCATCCAAAAATCCTTTGGTTGATTCGGTTATGCCCCACGTCTGCTTAGTTGACGGCGCATATTAGGCCCAAATCAAATACGACACCCGCTGGATAGAATCTTTGATCGCCGACAGGATTGCTGCACAGCAGGAGATGTTCCTCTTCGGTCAACCGAAGTCTTTTAAAACAGTGCCGCAACAACAACATAAGCCCCTCTCATCCGGCTCATTGTTGAGCCGCGTGATTGGGAAATATCCGCCTTTCCCGACCGGGTTATCCCCAACTAGGGGAAAGCCAATTGGGGGTGCCTCGGCACATGAACCGAGGCTTGCGCTGACGCCCTCGCGGCTCACCCGCCAACTTGATGGTCGAAAGATCGTGCCGCTTGCGGCGTGAAGCGGCCACCTATCGCTGCTTTAGGAGCACTTTCTGCTTTGATCCTATTTAAAAAATCGATGGCCCAACTCTCATTTGAAATATGATCCGATCCAGCGCATGGAGAAAAAGTCATCTCTCCAAAATATATGTCACCGTTAATGCTGTACAAATCGACCCTGACAAACTCAACATCCCTAGATATCGTTTCCGCGATCTCGATCATTTTTTCGAGATTTCCCGGCCTTTCTACGTTTTCTGGTAGGTCATAACCATACATGACATCAATCTGCTTAAAATCCGGAAGAGAAAAGACAGCCCTTTTATGATCAACAAATCTACCGACGTCGACCTGAAGATAAATTGCCTTGCCGCGAACGCAAAAGAATTTGTAGTCACTTAATTCGCCGCCAGTAGAAATGTTGTCTTCGACAATTAATTTCTTTTCCATTTTATAATATTGTGTCTCTCGTCCAATATTAAAGTACGATCTCTTAGAGAAATTTAAGAATTCCTCTAGAGTTTTCCTATTGAGCGGTTTGTCGAGGAATATAATTTTTCCAGAGGAATGGGTCGGCTTCATCTCGAAATGACGTCCGAGGAAAGGCTGGATCCAAAGTAAAATATCATCTGCCGTCGTATTTCTATCTATCTTGAATACAGAGATCGTCTTTGGGATTTTAAGGCCTGCGATTCCACTAGCTATGTACTTAGCATAATGCTTATCAACGCAAATCTTCTCCAGGTATCCCCATCTATTTCGTATCATTCTGTCAAATATAAAATCATTTATCGTAGCCGATTGACTGGAAACCCGTCTTGGGAACCTGTTGTTCCCGTTAAAGAATCCCGCTGCTGCTATGGGGTAGTTCAGAACGTAGAAATTCGGGGTTATCAAGCTGACCCTATATATCGTTTCCCAGACAGCTCTTCTTAATTTCCGATACTTCTTTTCCACGCAACACCCCACTACGCGGATAACGCACGGCTAACGCGGCGTCCGCTCTGATAACGACGATGGCGAAGGCGCGATCCGCCTCCTTGGGCAGGTTGGCAGCCGTCACAGATGGGGCCGGTCGAACCCGTCGGCCAGCGCCCCGAGGTGAACGAGCCCTCCAGTCGCCATCCCTGCGCATGCGTTAAACCACAATACGTCAGGCTCGATCACCGTCCTCCTCCGTTTGAATGACGATCCGGCGTGCCGGCCTGACGGTCGTCAATTTGCCGCCTCTGGAAGTCTGGGAGACTGATGGTCTGCTCGGGTGATTGGTGTATCGGGACGAGATCAAATACAGAATACAGAACGACAAAAGGTTTGATTGATCTAAGTTGTTGCTCCGCATCAGGTATTTTGTGTCAACGACCGTGGCGTCTTTGAAAGTGTGTGGAAGCAAGGACATAAGCCCCTTTTGCGTGTTCCATTCTGGACTGCGTTACTAGCGTGAATTGCCGTTTTTTGGGGGAGTTATCCCCAGCCTGTGCACGCTGCGGGTCGCGTTTCGTTGGTCCTGCGCCACGAATCCGCTGCATTTTCCTCAAAGTCGACGTATGTAAGCAGAGCGTAATAAGGGGGGGGACGGATAGCGGCTGCTATGCGCACCAAGAAAGGTTTGAGCCATCACAATTTACGGAAGTAATGGCGCGGCAGTGTCGCGCGAACGACCGCTGGTCATGAAAACATCGGGGGCCGGTTCTCCCGAGCTGCGTTCCGCCATTCTCGCCTGCATGCCTGGGCTGCTTGGCGTGGCGCTGTTCTCGGCAGTGATAAACATTCTCGCCCTGACCGGTTCGGTCTATATGTTGCAGATCTACGATCGCGTTCTGCCGTCGCAGAGCGTTCCAACCCTGGTGGGGTTCACGATCGGCATGCTGGGCTTGTATGCGGTCTACGGGCTCCTGGATTTCGTGCGGCTTCGCGTGCTGGTCCGCATCGGCAGTCTTCTCTATAGAAATTTGCAGGAAAAGGTGTTCTCCATCTCCCTGTCCTTGCCGCTCAAGGCAGGACGTGATGCGGGCCGCTTGCAGCCTTTGCACGATCTTGACCGACTGCGCGGCTTTCTTTCCGGAACGGGACCGACGGTCATCTTCGACGCTCCGTGGATCCCTTTTTATCTGGTGATCATTTATTTGCTCCATCCTTTGCTCGGCTTGTTGGCAACCGTCGGCGCGATCGCCGTGGTCCTCCTGACGGCGGTTGCGGAAGTCTTTAGCCGTGGTCCGGCCGCGCGCGCCTCCGAAGACTTGTCGTCGCAACGGGCGCTTGCCGACTCCGCCCGGCGCAACGCCGAGGTTGTTCATGCAATGGGGCTTTCTGGTCGACTGGCTCGACGCTGGAGCGACGTCAGCCGCGCATATCTTGGTCAGCAGGAGCGCCTCTCGGATGTCGTCGGTGGCGCCAGTTCCTTCTCGAAGGCGCTTCGCATGGGTCTGCAATCCGGCGTTCTGGGGCTCGGTGCTTACCTGGTCATCGGCGGTGAAGCTTCTCCTGGGGTGATTATCGCATCTTCCATATTGCTCGGCCGGGCCTTGGCCCCAGTTGACGCGGCGATTGCAAACTGGAGAGGTTTTCTATCGACCCGGCGCAGCTATAGCGAGCTGGCAGCTGTCATGGCTGCATTTGGCAGTCAGGACGATCCGATGGAATTGCCTCGTCCACAGGCACGATTTGCCGTCGAGCAACTGACAGTCGCGCCGCCCGGCCTGACAAGACCGACCGTTGTAAATGTAAGTTTCCACCTGTCGAGGGGGGCTGGAATGGCCGTCGTCGGCCCGAGCGGCTCCGGCAAGACGACGCTGGCCCGTTCGTTGGTCGGGGTGTGGAAGCCGCTCCATGGCTCGGTGAGATTGGACGGCGCCTCTCTCGATCAATGGAACTCGGAACATCTCGGCGCCCATATCGGCTACATGCCGCAGGATGTGGAGTTGTTTGACGGCACGGTAGCAGACAACATTTCGAGGTTCCGAGGCAAGACGGATCCAAAAGGCGTCCTTGCGGCGGCAAGAGCCGCCGGCGTCGAGAAAATGATCATGCAACTCCCTCAGGGATTTCAGACCCGCATCGGGGAGGGGGGAGCGGCCCTGTCGGCAGGGCAGAGGCAACTCGTGGGTCTCGCCCGAGCACTTTATGGCGAGCCGTTCCTTGTCGTGCTCGACGAACCGAACTCGAACCTCGACGTGGATGGAGACGCTGCCCTGGCCGGCGCCATACGGGCAGTGCGTCAGCGCGGGGGCATCGTCATTGTCGTTGCGCATCGTCCCTCGGCACTCGCCAACATCGATCAGGTGCTGGTTATGTCGAACGGGACGGTTCATGCCTTTGGCTCGCGCGAGGAGGTCTTGGCGAACGTGCTCCGACCTTCACCGCCTGTTTCACCTCGGCCATCTTCTTTGGCGCCGATACCGGGGGTTGCCGGGCATGCATGAGGCTCTGCTCGAAACATTCGTCACCTTCTCGTCCTATGCCCGGACCCTTCGTGGCAGCAAAGGACCTGCCGTGAGCTCGCCAGATCTGCCGGACGGTATACGGGCCAACCTGATATTCGGCTTGGTGATTACAGGTCTGCTGGTCCTCGGCGGCGGCCTGTGGCTGGGATTGACCAAGATCGCCGGCGCCGTGGTTGCACCGGCCACCGTGGTGGTAGAAAGCAACGTCAAGAAGGTCCAGCATCAAACCGGAGGAACAGTGGGCGGGATCTTCGCGCAGGACGGAGATCATGTGCGAGCCGGCGACGTGCTGGTCAGGCTGGATGACACGCTGACACGCGCGAACCTGCAAATCATCAGCGAGGATCTCGATCGCGCGACCGTTCGCCTCGCCCGGCTGGAGGCCGAGCGCACGGGCTTGGCGGAAATGCAGCTGCCGGTCGGCCTGAAAGCGCGAATGAACCAACCGGAGCTGGCTGCGCTCGTCAACGGCGAACGCGCTCTCTTTGAAACGCGCTCTTCGGCTTTGGCTGGACAGAAGGCACAGCTGAGAAGCCAATCCCAGCAACTTGAACGTCAGATCGACGGTCTTAAAGCGCAACAGAGCGCGGTGGATGAATCGGTTGCCCTGCTGAGCAAGGATTTCGCCGACGTTGATTCCCTCTACGCCAAAAAACTCGTCTCCAAGGAGAGGGTAAGCAACATCAAGTTGGATGCCACCCGGGCCAGGGGAGAATCGGGGCGCCTCGCTGCAGCAGTAGCTGAAGCCCAGGCGCGCATCAGCGAAACGGGGTTGCAGATGCTGCAGCTGGATGACCAAAGGCGCACCGACGTGACGACCGAACTCCGCGAGACGGAAGCCAAGCAGACCGAACTCAACGAACGGAGGATTGTGGCGCAGGATGAACTGACCAAGACAACGATCCGCGCGCCACAGTCCGGAACGATACAGGAATCGGCTGTCCATACCGTCGGCGGCGTTATCGCGCCTGGCGAGATGCTTATGACCATCGTACCTGATACCGACGATCTTGTGGTGGACGCGCTGATCCCTCCGTCGCGGGTCGACGACGTCCGGCCTGGGCAGCCGGTGTCGATCCGTTTTCCGGCGTTCGACGTGGGAACCACTCCGGTCTGCCAAGGGTCAGTGAAACACATCTCGGCAGATCTGATTAAAGACCCGCAACGTCAGCTTTCCTATTTTTCGGCGCGTATCAAGGTTGAAAGCAAATCAAGCTGCCTGACCGAAGCGAAGGTGCTGAGGCCAGGTATGCCCGCCGAGGTTCATATCCGCACCGACGAACGCAATGTCTGGTCTTATCTGTTGAAACCCTTTGCGGATCAGATGTCCAAAGCGTTTACGCAGTGATGGCGAGGTGGAGGAGGGCGTGACCAATAGGATATCGGGATTTCTGGCGGCCCGACGGCTTTTGGGGGCGGGCGGCCGTCGAGCCTAACCGGCGACGCGGGGATGAAGCGCCTCCGGCTGGAGGAAACATGCGCGTTGTGTGACGCTACCGCATCATTCGAATAGCGAGGCTGGTTTACCGTCCCCAGACAACGGCATTCTCATGCCGTTTGATGATGTGCTTCAGGTTTTCGAAGGCGGTCGTGACGTGGCCCGCGAAGCGCTCTGCCGCCGGTGAGCGTGGTCCGCTGACCCGGCGAAGGATACCGAGTGAGCGGCTGGGCTGCGGGATTTCATAGGGCAGCACCGTAACCCGGCTCTCCTTGCGCTGCGCGAAGACTACGGAGAATGGCAGCACGGCCAACGCATCGGTTTCGGCAAGGAAGTTGATCACGCTCATCAGCGAGCCTCCCGAATAGCGGATGTTCAGGTCCGACATGCCGATGCTCATCAGGATCATCTGCAGGTCCGACATCAGCGGAGAGCCGGGCAGGGGAGCCACCCAGGGAAAGCTGGTCAGGTCATGCGCCCTGAGGCGGCGATTTCGCAGCAGGGGATGATCGGGCCGGCAAGCCACGACATTGCGTCCGGGCAGGATTTCGGTGAATTCGAAGCCGGGACCAAGGTCGAGCACGCCGATCGGCACGATGCCGAGGTCGATCTGGTTGCTGTCCAGCGCCGCGACCATCTCGGGCAGGTTCATATAGCTCTGCTGAACGGTGACCTCGGGTTCGAGCTTCTGGAATTCTCCGATCATCCGGCTGATCATCGCGTCCATGAAGAACGGCACGCCGCCGACACGGACGACACCTTTGGTGCCTTTCATGAAGCCCTGCACCGCATCCGACGCCTTGCGCGACGCGGTGATGATCGTGCGGCCCTGCGCCGCCAGCTGGAAGCCGAGCGGCGTCGCCTGCAGCGGCCGGCGGCCCTTGAGGAACAGCGGCTCACCCACCCGCGCCTCCAGCATGGCCAGGGATCGGCTGACCGCCGGCTGGGTCAAGCCCAGCATGGCGGCTCCTTCCGACACGCCGCCGGCATCCAGCACCGCGGCGAGCTGCATGAGGTGGCGCTCGTTCAGCTTCATAGCAAAACGCTATACAAGGGACGTCACATCTCATCAAGCATCGCGTCGGGCCGTGCTATCCCGCTTGGCAAGGGGAAGGGAGGCCCCGGCGGAATGCACGGCCAGCACGACCCGAAGCGGGATGAGTCCCCCAAGGCGATATCGACGCAGGCCGAGGAATTCTCGCGGCGCCTGACGGCAATGGGCCAGTCCCGCCTGGCGGCGGCGGCGCAGGCAGCCGTGGATGGTTTGCACGCGCTAATCGTGGAGTTGCGGCCCTCCGGCGAGGAATTCCGCCAGGCGATCGATTTTCTGACCGAGGTTGGCCACTACGCCGATGCGCGGCGCCAGGAATGGGTGCTGTTCGCCGACGTCCTGGGCGTGTCTTCGCTGATCGAGGATCAGAACAGCCCGCGCCCCGCCGGAGCGACACCAAACACCCTGGCCGGGCCCTTCTACCGGGCCGACGTGCCGGAGATGCCACCCGGCGCGAACATCTCGCGCGATCACAAGGGCGAGCCGCTGGAGGTCGCGGGCCGCATCGTCGCGCTCGACGGCGCGGGGGTCGGCGATGCGACGGTCGAGATCTGGCAGGCCAATGCCGAGGGTCTCTACGAGAACCAGGAACCCGACCGCCAGCCGGAATTCAATCTGCGCGGACGCTTCCGTACCGATCCGCAGGGACGGTTCCGCTTCACGACGGTGAAGCCGAAGGGCTACACGCTGCCGTCGGACGGACCGGTCGGTCAATTGATGTCAGCGCTGGGCCTTGGCCTTGAGCGGCCGGCCCATATCCATTTTCGCGTCTCGGCGGAGGGCTTCGAGACGCTGACGACCCACATCTTCGACCGGTCGGACCCTGCGATCGGCCGGGATGCCATCTTCGGGGTCAAACCCGAACTCATGGCCGAGTTCCGCGCGCTGCCGCCCAATGGAGGAAAACGCAAGCACGCGCTCGACCTCAACCTCGTGCTCTGCCCGCAGCGGCGGAGCGATACCGAAACCTCTGGGAGGAGATGACCGATGGCACGTATCAGCGGCTACCACCATTTGACGCTCTCGACCGACAGCGCTCAGGAAGATTTTGATTTCTATACCAAGGCGCTCGGCCTGCATTCGGTGAAGCGCACCGTCTTGTTCGACGGCGTCATCCCGGTCTACCACCTCTATTACGGCTCGCCCAATGGCGATGCGTCGACGATCATCACCACCTTCCCGTTCCGCAAGCCGGGCGTCTATGGCCGCCGCGGGTCCAATCAGTCGCGCACCATCATGCAGTCGATCCCCAGGGGCGCCGCGGATTTCTGGGTCGACCGGTTGAATGCGCGCGGCATCGAGGCCATCAAGATCACCCGTTTTGGCGCCGACCGTGCGGCTTTCGCACATCCCTGCGGCATCCCGCATGAGCTGGTGGAAAGCGACAGGGATCCCCGCGCGCCCATCACCAACGAGGCGCAGGGCATCGGCAAGGCCCACGGCATCAAGGGAATCTACGGCGCCGTGGTGGCGGTGATGGACCGCACCGCCATGGACGACTTCCTGACCATCGCATTGCCGATGGAGAAAGAGGCCGACGACCACGAGGGGCTCGTGTTCCGCGTGCCGGATGCGGCCGGCGTCGCACAGCGCGTGGAGGTCATTGTCGACCGCGACAGCCCGCAGGGCACCTGGACTCTGGCGGGAGGCACGATCCACCACCTCGCCCTCAACACCGGCGACGAAGAGAACCAGTTGAAGCTGCGCGCTCATATCGAGGGCCTCGGCTTCACGGACATATCGGAGCAGAAGGACCGCAACTACTTCAAGTCCTGTTATGTCCGCTCGCCCGGCGGCGCGCTGTTCGAAATTGCCTGGACCACGCCGGAAGGCTGGGCCAAGGACGAGCCTCCGGGCCAGATCGGCAAGACGCTGGTCTTCCCGCCTTGGTTCAAGGACCGCGAGAGCGAATTGCAGGCCGGCCTGGAACAGGCGGATTTCGCGTGAGTTCAGGCAGCGGTCCGCTCCGGCTTGGGCCAAGAGGCCCGGAGGCTAAGGCGATTTGCGTCTTCGTCCACGGCCGCGGCCAATCGCCCGAAGAGATGCAGTCCCATGTGCTGTCGCGGCTTTCCGCGTCGGCCGTGGCCTTCATCCTGCCGCGCGCGCCGCACGGCATGTGGTGGGAGGCGCGTGCCGTCGACCCGTTGACGTCGGTCGCCCGCGCGCAGCTCTCTGACGCGCTCGACCACCTTGCGGCCGCAATGGTTGCGGCGCGTGCCGAACTGCCCGGACTGCCGCTGCTTCTCGCGGGCTTCTCGCAAGGGGCGTGTCTCTCGATCGAATATCTCTGTGCGGGGCTGCCGCCGCCGGACGCTTTGGCGGCCTTCACGGGCTGCCGTGTCGGCGTTCCGGCGGACGAAAGATCCGAGGCGGCGCCGGCCGGAATGCCGATTTATCTTTCCGGTGGTGATGCCGATCCGTGGATACCGGTCTCGGCGTTTGCCGATGCCGCGCAATCGCTGGGCCGGATTGGCGCGAGCCTGCGGGCCGATCTGTTCCCGGGCCGCGGCCATGAGGTCTCGGACGCCGAGATTGCCATGCTGGGCACTATCCTCGACGACCTCGCGGCCGGGCGTGGCCCGCGCATGGAGGCGGCGCGATGATGGACAGCTTCACCTTTCCGGGCCTGACGACACGGGTGGTCTTCGGTGCCGGCACCATGGCTCGCGTCGAGGAGGAAGTCCGGCGGCTCGGCCATGAAAAGGTGATGGTGCTTTCGACGCCGCATCAGAAGGGCGATGCGGAAAGGCTGGCCGCAAGCCTTGGTGGCCTCGCCGCCGGGATCTTTGCCGGCGCGGTCATGCATACCCCTGTCGAGGTCACGGAAAAGGCCATCGATACCTTCCGCGGCAGTGGCGCTTCGGCGGTCGTCAGCCTCGGCGGCGGCTCGACCACTGGGCTCGGCAAGGCCATTGCCGTGCGCACGGGCGCCGACCAGGTGGTCATTCCCACCACCTATGCCGGCTCGGAAATGACCGACATACTCGGCGAGACGGCAGCCGGCGAGAAGACCACCCGCCGCTCGCCGGACATTCGCCCAGAGACGGTGATCTACGACGTCGATCTGACACTGAGCCTGCCGGTAAATCTCACCGTAACCTCGGCGATGAACGCGATCGCTCATGCGATGGAAGCCTTGTATGCCCCCGATCGCAATCCGGTCATCGTGCTGATGTGCAGGGATGCCATGGTTGCCTTCCGGGAAGGCATTCCAAGGTTGATCGGCAATCCGCAGGATCGCGCGGCGCGGACGCAGGCGCTCTATGCGGCGTGGTGCTGCTCGACCGCACTCGGCTATGTCTCGATGGCGCTGCATCACAAGCTGGCGCACGTCTTCGGCGGCTCGTTCGACACGCCGCACGCCGAAACCCACGCCATCCTGCTGCCCTACACGACCGCCTTCAACGAAGCGGCGGTGCCCGATCTGCTGCGCCCGATCGCTGAGGCATTCGGTGGTGGTTCGGCGGGCGGCGGGCTCTGGGATTTCGCACAGTCGGTCGGCTCTCCGCTGAGCCTGAAGGCGATCGGCATCGAGGAGGCCGATCTCGACCGCGCGGCGGCAATCGCGGTGAAGAATGCCTATGCGAATCCAAGGCCGATTGATCCGGGATCGATAAGGGAACTCCTTCAGGCGGCGTGGGAGGGACGCCGTCCGGGGGACTGAGAACAAAACAAGAGGGAGGAACCAAACATGATCACAAGACGCAGCCTACTGAAAGCCTCGGCGGCGACAGGCCTGGCGCTCGCCGGTTCGCGCCTGGCGACGCCGGCCATCGCGCAAGGCGCCAAGATCCGCCTGGGCTATGTTTCGCCGCAGACGGGGCCGCTCGCCGGCTTCGCGGAAAGCGATGAC
>NZ_RZQP01000490.1:0-1078 GCF_003998165.1 Mesorhizobium sp. M7A.F.Ca.US.007.01.2.1
GCCTGGCATCAGCCGGCGGGCTGTTCGCGTTCAAGGGACAATGGTGCCGGCAAGCGGCAGTCCTCGGCGCACAAAGAGGACTCAGCCGACAAGGTACGACAACAAACAAAGCCTCAACAAAACAGCCCGCAGCCCGCGGGCCGTTTGCGTTTGGGGGACTGGCAAGTGAAGCGCCAGGCCGCCGCCATGGCCGGATCAACCGAATCGGAGGCGGAAAAGACAAAGCCATCCGATCCTCGTGCCAGGCATCGGTGATGCCGGTGATGATTTGCAATCAAATACGAAATGAATTTGGTCGGGGTGGTGTTCTATTCAGCCGGCTTTTGTGGCCACCCTCGACCATGACAATGACTGATGGCCGCGAATATCGACCTGCATGTGAATCCTCGATCGCGCCGGCGGCCGGTGTGTCACGCCGCAATAGCCGCAAGTGCCGTTGGTCGAGCGGCCTGGGGGCGTTGAAGCGATGCCTCGATCATGCCGAATCAAAGCGAAGGGCGATTCTCTGCGGATGAGTCACGCGAGGTAAGGCGTGGCCGAATCGGCGCCAGATTCGGGATCGCTCCCCGCAGGAGGTTGCCAATGCCAAATTACGCTTTGAATGACCACTACGAGAGCTTCATCAGGAAGCAGCTCGAATCAGGCCGCTACAACAATGCCAGCGAGGTTGTCCGCGCGGGCCTGCGCATGCTCGAGGATTTCGAGGCGGAGCGGGAGAAATGGCTGCGCGAGGAGATACCAGGGCGCCTGGCTGAACTCCGGCAGGATCCGACGAAGGGCATCCCTGCCGACACGGTCTTCTCCGGCTGGAGGCGCGTCATCGCTCCAAGCAGGCGAAAGCCAAGTAGGGGATAGAGTATCGGATTGTCTTCCACTCCAAGGCCGAGTCGGAGCTGGAGCAACTCTACGATGACCTAGCCGGACGTGCGTCGCCGGCGATCGCCCGGAATTTCATTGCGGGTATCCGTGACCATTGTCTCGGCCGTCGACTTTTCCACAGCGGGGCACCGAGCGGGTCGAGATCATGCCGGGGCTGCGGATTGTTGGCTATCGCCGCGCCGTCAGCATTGCCTTCGCC
>NZ_RZQP01000491.1:0-1051 GCF_003998165.1 Mesorhizobium sp. M7A.F.Ca.US.007.01.2.1
GGCATGGCGCTGGCGCAGTGGATCAATGACGGCGAAGCCCCCTTCGACCTGTGGGAAGTAGACATCCGCCGCGCCCAGCCGTTCCAGAAGAACCGCCGCTATTTGAAGGAGCGCGTCTCTGAAACGCTTGGTCTGCTCTATGCCGATCATTTCCCCTATCGTCAGATGGCGACGTCGCGCAATGTCAGGCGCTCGCCGCTGCACGAGCATCTGAAGGCGCGCGGCGCTGTCTTCGGCGAAGTCGCCGGCTGGGAGCGCGCCAACTGGTTCGCCCGCGAGGGCCAGGAGCGCGAATACCGCTATTCCTGGAAGCGCCAGAACTGGTTCGACAATCAGCGCAAGGAACACCTTGCGGTCAGGAATGGCGTCGGCCTGTTCGACATGACCTCGTTCGGCAAGATCCGTGTCGAGGGCCGCGACGCCTGTGCTTTCCTGCAAAGACTATGCGCCAACGACATGGATGTCGCGCCGGGCAAGATCGTCTACACCCAGATGCTCAACCAGCGCGGCGGCATCGAGAGTGACCTGACGGTCTCGCGGTTGTCCGAGACGGCGTTCTTCCTCGTCGTCCCAGGCGCCACGCTGCAGCGCGATCTGGCTTGGCTGCGCAAGCACGTCGCCGACGAGTTCGTCGTCGTCACCGACGTAACGGCGGCCGAAAGCGTGCTCTGCCTGATGGGCCCGGACGCGAGAAAGCTGATCCAGAAGGTCAGCCCGAACGATTTCTCCAATGAGAAAAATCCGTTCGGCACGTATCAGGAGATCGAAATCGGCATGGGCCTGGCTCGCGCCCACCGCGTCACCTATGTCGGCGAACTCGGCTGGGAGCTCTATGTCTCGACCGACCAGGCGGCCCATGTCTTCGAGGTGGTCGAGGAGGCAGGTGTGGATGTCGGCCTGAAACTCTGCGGCCTGCACACGCTGGATTCCTGCCGCATCGAAAAAGCGTTCCGGCATTTCGGCCATGACATCACCGACGAGGACAATGTGCTGGAAGCCGGCCTCGGCTTCGCGGTGAAGACCGCCAAGGGCGACTTCATCGGCCGTGACG
>NZ_RZQP01000492.1:0-1037 GCF_003998165.1 Mesorhizobium sp. M7A.F.Ca.US.007.01.2.1
TGTGGAGCTTCAACAGGTTGTCCTCGATCAGGGCGAGGCGACTGATAGGCGTTTTTGACTTTAGGCTGCCATGTGGACGATGCCAATTGTATCTGTGCAGCCAGACAGGCAGTTCGGCGGCACGATGATCGGATGTCGGATAGGCAATGGCGTAGGCCCATTCGCGCAGTGCTGTCTGGATGAAGCGCTCGGCCTTGCCATTGGTCTTGGGCGTATAGGGTCTTGTCGTGACGTGCTTGAGGCCGAGATCGCGGCAGGCCTTGGCGAAGGCCTTTGATCTGTAGCAGGAGCCGTTGTCGGTCATGACGCGGGCTATCGTGACGCCGAGGCTGGCGTAATAGGCGACCGCGGCCTTGAGGAAGGCGATGGCGCACTCCTTTTTCTCGTCGGGCAGGATTTGCGAGAAGGCGATGCGGGACGCGTCGTCGATGCAGACATGGACGAACTCCCAGCCGGCGCCGCGCGACTTGCCCTTTTGCGGATCGCCGGTGATACGATGGCCGACTTGGCTGAAGCGGCCGAGCTTCTTGATGTCGATATGGATCATCTCGCCGGGATGCTCCCGCTCGTAGCGCCGGACCGGTTCGGCCGGCTCGATATCCCTGAGCCGCGACAGCCCGGCACGCTTGAGAACCCGGCTGACGGTGGCGGGCGAGACGCCGACCTCATGGGCGATGTGCTTGCCGGTCAGCCGCTGGCGACGCAAGGCTGCGATGCGCTCGGCCACGGACTGTTCGGTCAGGCTCGGCATGACGGTGGGCCGCGACGAGCGGTCGACCATGCCGGCCCGCCCTTTGGTCTTATAGCGCTCGACCCAGCGCGCCACGATCTTGGCCGACACGCCATAGACGCGCGCCGCATGGGCTTTGGAAAAAGCGCCTTCTATCACCGATAACGCCATCTCCTCTCGACGCAGCGGTGTGAGACGGGCATTCTTGTGGATGTTCATTCGGACCCTCCGATGGATGCTGAAGCGTGGTAACTCCAGTCTCCTCGGTCCGGTCCGAATGGACAACCTCTCGAAAGCTCACACCTAG
>NZ_RZQP01000493.1:0-962 GCF_003998165.1 Mesorhizobium sp. M7A.F.Ca.US.007.01.2.1
CTCTTCGCCCTGCGCGGCCTGGTCGCTCCAGAGAGACTGGTAGAGTCTTGAGGTAAAAGAAAGCTGCGTGCTCATTTGGCTCGTCCTTTCTTGGTGCTGCTAAAGTCGATAACGCTACTTTGGCGGATGAGCGGACCTGCGTACTAAAGCGCGGCCGAAACTGTTCCGAAAAATTCCGAAACGTTTAATATGGCGGGATGCAACGGGTTCACCTCACCTTTGGTCCGTTCCTGCTCGACCCTGAGAAGGGGACGCTCCTGCGACATGAAATACCGATCTCCATCGGGCATCGCGGCATCACGCTGCTCGCCACGCTTGCGGCCCGGCCCGGCGACATCCTGACCAAGGACGAGCTGATGGAAGCTGCCTGGCCGGGCCGGGCGGTCGAGGAAAGCAATCTCACCGTCCAGATTGCGACGCTGAGGAAGGCGCTCGGCCCCACCGACCAAGGTGGCGACTGGATCGCCACCGTGCCTCGCGTCGGCTACCGCTTCACCGCGCCTGTCGAGCGCGTGGAAGGTTCAGTGCAGCGACCAATCGCGCCGTCCGGCAAACCCACCATTGCCGTGCTGCCCTTCGCCAATTTGAGCGGCGATCAGGACCAGCATTATCTGAGCGACGGCATCACCGAAGATATCATCACTGAACTGGCGCGATACCGGTCGCTCGTGGTGATCGCGCGTAATTCATCTTTTCAGTTTCGTGGGCCAGCGCCGGAGGGCGCGGAAGTCCACCGGCAACTCGGCGCGCGCTACCTCGTCGAGGGCAGCGTGCGACGGCTCGGGAGCCGTATCCGGATCACGGCGCAGCTGATCGACGGCGCCAGCGGCTTCCATTTGTGGGCTCAACGCTACGACAGGGCGCTTGAGGACATCTTTTCGGTTCAGGAGGAGGTGGCGGCACTCGTGGCTTCAACCGTCCAAGGCGCCGCCGAGGCAGATGCGACTAGCCGCTCGCGGCGA
>NZ_RZQP01000494.1:0-951 GCF_003998165.1 Mesorhizobium sp. M7A.F.Ca.US.007.01.2.1
CTTGCGGACAGTGCGATGAAAGCGGCCGATGAGGCCGGCATCGCCACCGCGGAAATCATTGACGAAGTGCCCAGCGAGTTCGACGTCATCGCCGAAGCCATGGATCACCGCGAAGGCGGCACGCCCCTCGGCACTGATCGGCACCGCTTGACTCGTTCCCGACGCGTTCCCATTTTGGTCTTCCGCAACGGCAGGCTGGTGATCTCATGCGTGGGCGCGTTTTCGTCAAGACGACAATCCCGGACATGGTGCGGCGTTTCGAATTTGCCCATCCCGGCGATGTCGAGCGCATGGGGAATGTTTTCCCGATCTGGAACGGTGCGCCAAGCCCGAGCTATCCGATCATCATCGGCGAAGAGTCGCTCGGGCGGTTATCGAAGCCGCTTTCCAGTTGCAGCACAATTGAATGGTCGGAGTCCACGCATTTCGCCCGGATGTGGATCACACCCTACAGGTGATTGCGGGATCGCGTGAAACTGCTGAAACGGCTTCGCCAGCGCCAACTCGATGACGCTGCCAAGGACCGGCAACGGAACTGCCGCACTTCTGGTAACACACGGTCTGCAGTGGCCACGCGACGCTCGGCGTGCCGGCATTCGTCCAGCGAACAGCTGATACCTGGCCTGTTTGCGGGAGATGTTCGCTGTTATGTCGACTTACGTGGCGAAGGCAGCGGAGAACCGGCGCGGCTTCAACCTCGTCACGCCAGGACTGGAGAGATCAGTCCAAGGCCCCGGCAAATGCTGCGGCATGCCGATTTAGTAACGTGCTTTCGGCAAAGCGGGGCGCCGCTGCCACGAATTGCTGGAAGTAGATCGTTGCGATCCTGGGCGGGCAGATGCGGCGCGCAGGCTTTGAGAGGGGCACCATCAACCGCGAACTTCGCGAGTTCTACAACGCCGATCAGCGCCAGCTTTGGCTGCGATCTGGACAGGGTCAGCGGCCCGGAGG
>NZ_RZQP01000495.1:0-916 GCF_003998165.1 Mesorhizobium sp. M7A.F.Ca.US.007.01.2.1
ATTCCCCTATTCCCCTCCCCGTCTGTCCCCGATGCCGCAGATAATGATCGGCGATCGCACAGGCAACCATTGCCTCGCCGATCGGCACGGCACGGATGCCGACGCATGGATCGTGGCGGCCCTTGGTCATGATCTCGACGTCCTTGCCGTGCTTATCGATCGACTTTCGCGGGGTCAGGATCGACGAGGTCGGCTTGACGGCGAAACGGGCGACGATTGCCTGGCCGGTCGAGATGCCGCCGAGGATGCCGCCGGCATTGTTGGACAGGAACACCGGCTTGCCGTCATTGCCGATGCGCATCTCGTCGGCATTCTGCTCGCCGGTGATGCGGGCGGCCTCGAAGCCGTTGCCGATCTCGACGCCCTTGACCGCGTTGATCGACATCAGGCCGGAGGCGATGTCCTGGTCGAGCTTGGCATAGATCGGCGCGCCGAGGCCCGGTGGAACGCCGTCGGCGACGATCTCGATCACCGCACCGACCGAGGAGCCCGCCTTGCGGATGCCGTCGAGATACTGCGTGAAGACAGGAACGGAAGCCGGATCGGGGGTGAAGAACGGATTTTCCGCATCGCCGATGAAATTCCAGTTCCAGTTGGCGCGATCGATGGATTTCTCGCCCATCGACACCAGCGCACCGCGCACCACCACGCCGGGCACCACCTTGCGCGCCAACGCACCGGCCGCCACTCTGGCTGCCGTCTCGCGGGCCGAGGAGCGGCCGCCGCCACGATAATCGCGCACCCCGTATTTGACGTCATAGGTGTAGTCGGCATGGCCGGGCCGGTACTGGCGGGCGATCTCGCCATAATCCTTTGAACGCTGGTCGACATTCTCGATCAGCATCGACACCGGCGTGCCGGTGGTGATCATCGTCTCGCCGTCCTCGTCGAGGATGAAACCTGACAGCACCTTCAC
>NZ_RZQP01000496.1:0-907 GCF_003998165.1 Mesorhizobium sp. M7A.F.Ca.US.007.01.2.1
GACTTTGCTCCGCGCAATGGAACAGCTTTTGAGAAGAGGCAGTCGGAGGGGTCCGGGGCAACGAAACGCCGCCCCGTTCGAGCGGCATTCTCGCCTGATCAACCAACAGCAGCAGCGGTCTGTGCCTCGGCCGTTCGTGCCAAATGACGGCGCAGGTCGCGCATGTCGACCTGCTGACCGCAAATCGGGCAGGTATGGAAATTGTCGTCTCGTGGGCTGGCTCGCCACCGTGCAGCTTGCCGGGGATTGGTGGTCCAAGGTCGGATTCGCCATGGCTATCAAACATTCAATTCGTCTAAAATGGTCCGGAACCATTTTAGCGCACGCTATATTGAATCGCAGTCTTGCGAGGCAGTTCATGCGTTTGAAGTTCATCCCACCTATTGAGCCGGAGCTTGTCGACACCCGCCCAAGCGGGGCGACTGGATTCACGAGATCAAATTCGACGGGTATCGCACTCAGCTCATCATGGATGAAGATGGCATCCGCCTGTTGACGAGAAGAGCGCGCCACAACCAGGACAGGTCAAGCGACTGATCCTTGGGTCTCATCACCGACAGGGGAAGTTTGCACCTGTTCGCGTCTCCGATCATGATGCGTATCCCAGCGGCCACCAAGGTTCACTCGGACGCCGGGATGGGTCCTGCAATTACTGGGCGAAGCGCAGGTGACCCACAACGGTACTTTTGACGCCGCGAGCTCCAACAGCGCGCGCGTTGGGGTGTGATCGATCAGGCAGACGTGCGGCTGTCAGCCGGCGGCCTAAGGGATACTCAGAATGTCTGGTTGTAGGCGCCCACCTCGGGGCTGCGGCGCAGCACGGTGTCGACAGCCTCGAACATCTCCCGTCGACGCTGCGACGACACCGGGCTTTCGACGACCACGACCAGTTCCGGCTTGTTCGACG
>NZ_RZQP01000497.1:0-901 GCF_003998165.1 Mesorhizobium sp. M7A.F.Ca.US.007.01.2.1
GGATTTGCCGAGCAGCGGCAGATCGAGCAGCCATTCGCCGGGATAATCGACGATATCGACCGACAATCTGCCCGAGGAAAACATGCGGCTCCAGCCGGAAGCCGATTCATATTCGATGGTCAGCCGCAGCTCCGAAATGGCGCGCGTCGAATCGGGCCAGGCGCGGTCGTTGACCAAGGCTGCGATGTGGTCCTCGTACTGGAAACGCGGCACCGCGTCGTCGGGCTGCTGCTCGAGGAAGGCGCGCGCGATACGCCCCGATTTCTGCGCCTCGAACAGCGGCAGGCGCCCGCCATGGATCAAATTGTGGACAAGGGCCGATATGAACACCGTTTTGCCGGCGCGGGACAATCCGGTCACGCCGAGGCGCAGCGATGGGGAAAAAAGCCCGGTGGCGCGGCCCGACAGCGTGTCGAGGGCAATCCTCGCCTCGTCGGTGAAGGTGGTCAGCGATGATGCCAAAATATGCTCTCTCGAACTTCGGTCCGCCCGATATAGGCGCTGCAACAAGGCTTTGAAATGGCTTCAGAGATCGGCCGGCGTCAGGAACACTTCGAGATAGCCAGTGCCTTGGGCGGCGCTGGCAAGATCGCCGTCGAAGCGGACGACCGCCAGGCCCGCGGTCGGGAACCCATGGTTCAGTGTGGCCCGCGCAGCCTCGTCGCCGCCGCCCGAAACTGCCATGGCAAGGTCTTCCATCATCGGGTTGTGGCCGATGACCAGCAACGAGCCCGATCCGCCATTGTTCTTGATAAGGTTGAGATAACCGGCCGCGTCCGCGCTGTAGAGCCCGTCGAAGAACAGGACCCGGCCGGTGTCGGTCTGGCCGGCCAGGCCTTCCAGCGTCTCTTTGGCGCGTTTGGCGTTGGAGCACAGCGTCCGGTCCGGAACATAGAGGCGG
>NZ_RZQP01000498.1:0-897 GCF_003998165.1 Mesorhizobium sp. M7A.F.Ca.US.007.01.2.1
GCACCGACATCCAGGCCGACATCAAGGGCAAATTGGGCGACGTTTCCGTGCTGTCGCCGACAGTCGGCGTGCCGGTTGCCGGTGGCGTCGATTTCGCGCTGTCGGCAAGCGGCGCGATGACGGCGCCGGATTTCACCGTTACCGCCGATAGCGACAGCCTGACGGCATCGGGCCGCACGGTGAAGAGCATCAAGCTGACGGCGAGCGGCAAGGCCGATATCACCAGTCCCGCCGCCAACGTATCGCTGACCGGCTCCGTCAACGACCAGCCGCTCGATATCAAGGCAGCACTGGTGACAAGCGAGGGCAAGCGTTCGATCAACGGATTCCTGGTCTCGCTGGGCGACAACAAGGTCTCGGGCGATCTCGCGCTGGACGACACGTACATGCCGCTCGGCACGCTGACGCTCGACGCGCCCGCTATCGACCAGTTGGCCGCACTGGCCGGCCAGGCGGTGACGGGCGACATCGACGGCACCATCGGCTTTGCCAAGGAGGGCGACGCGCCCTCCGTCGCGATCGATGCGAAGAGCACTTCGATCGCGCGTGGCGACGTGACGGCCAAGGCCATCACCGTCAATGCGCTGATCGCCAATTATCTCAAGGCGCCGGCGATCGCCGGTTCGATAAAGGCTGACAGCGTCACTTCCGGAACCACCGAAATCAGTGGCATCGGCGTCGACCTGAAGCGCGACGGCGATTGGACCAATTTCATCGGCGGCGCCACCATAGCGGGCATTCCGGCGACCGCTGCCGGCCGGGTGAAGATCGCCGACGGCAAGACGAGCGTCGAGATTGCCTCGGGCGAGGCGACGGTTCGCGGCATCAAGGCGGCAATCGCTCAGGCGTCGACACTGAGCATCGCCAACGGCACGGCCAGCATCGCGAAACTGGCGC
>NZ_RZQP01000499.1:0-893 GCF_003998165.1 Mesorhizobium sp. M7A.F.Ca.US.007.01.2.1
TTCGGCTGCAGGCGCTTCGGGAGCGCTGTTGCTCAAGGTGACCGAGATGCCGAATAGCTTCCACTGCCGCTCATGCGGCGCGAACAGCAGCTCGAAATTGACCTGCATCGGCACCGAGGGGAAAAAGCCCGCCATGTGCAGCATGCCGCTGGGCTCGATTTGCGGCAGAAGCGTCAGCTGCGGCTCCAGCACGGCAACGCCGCCGAGATCGAGCGCCTGCTGGCGCTGCGGCGCGAAGATCTCGCCAAGCTTTGCCGCGGTGTTGGCCTGGAAGCCTGGCGCGCCGAGATCGCGCAGCACGGTATAGTTACCGGTCTTGTTGGCCTGGTCCAGCGCCAGAAGCGAGGTGCGCACCAGGATCAGCACGCCATTGCGGTCGATATTGGCCGGCTTCGGCTCGGCCGGCCTGGCGGTCCTCTGCGTTTTCTTCGGCTGTTGCTCTTGCGACTGCGCGACGGTCGGTTGCGCAATTGCCAATACCGACAGCGCGGCCAGAAGCATCGCCGGTACCCGCTTCCGCAACGGTCTGGTTGCCCTGCGCGCCGTCATGCCCTTGCCTCTCGCCAGATCGCCATCGCGGGCTTGAGCCTCCATTGTCGGTTGCTCCAGCGAGCAAACGGACGGCCGATCGGCTGTCTCGTGCCAAGCGGCGGCTTGCGCCGTCAAAACTCGCCCGCCAGACCGATGCGGGCGGCGTGGCTCTCGCCGCCGCCATAGGCATAGCCGGCGGTCACGGCGAAGGGCTCGTCGAAAAGATCGAGCCGATGCGCCAGCGAGGCGCCGAACGCCGTCTCGCCCTTGAAGTAGCCGAGATTGGTGGCCCAGCTGGTGCGGCCGGGCGCCGACGGCATCGGCGCCGTCGTCATGGCGATGGCCGCGGCGATGCCCTGACG